>CALJKQ010000022.1 GCA_937973565.1 uncultured Saprospiraceae bacterium
TCTTCAGATCCAGGTGTTGCCACTGTAAATAACGCGGGTGTTGTAACGGGTGTAACTCCGGGTACAGCATCATTCACATTCACGAGTTCAGCATCCCTTTGTGCCTCTGATCCTACCGGGGATGTAACTGTTAATCCTACTCCTATTGTATCTATTACAGGCCCCAATGGAATTTGTATTGGTGACGTAACTCAATTGTCACCTACAACCGGTGGTGCATGGGTGAGCGACAATCCGGCTGTAGCTACGGTTACCAATGCCGGTGTTGTAACCGGTGTATCGGCAGGTTTTGCCAGATTTACCTTTACAGATGGAACCTATGGTTGTTCATCTCAGAAGACTGCACCTGTAACCGTGAATTTGAGACCTACCGTATCTTTCACAGGTCCTAATGCCCTTTGTATTGGTCAAACAACAACTGTTTCACCTACTTCAGGAGGTACCTGGGCATCCAGCAATCCTGCTGTAGCTACTATCAACAATGCGGGTTTGGTAACAGCTATTGGAAATGGTAATGTAAGTTTCACATTTACACAAGCTTCCTCATTCTGTCCTTCTAATCCATTGAATGCAACAGTTTCCCTAAAACCATCTGTAAGTATCACAGGAGATACAGCAGTGTGTGTGGGTGACACAACAACATTGAGTCCAACAACAGGTGGTACCTGGGCATCCAGCAATACCGCAATTGCCACAGTAACTCCTGATGGTAATGTAATTGGTGTTGCTCAAGGTGTTGCTTTCTTCACCTTTATAAGCGATGCAGGATGTATTTCTGATGCCACAGACGGTATCATTATCAATGCACCGACTCCGGTATCATTGCCGGATGCCAATATTTGTATCAACGACAATATAACACTTACCCCGTCATCGGGAGGTACCTGGTCTAGTACCGATAATGCAGTTGCAACCGTCACCAATGCCGGTGTTGTTACCGGTGTGGCAGCAGGTACTGTAGAGTTTGTCTTTGTGGATGCTACTACAGGTTGTACTTCTCCGGAAACAGCTCAATTGACCGTAGATCCTAAACCTACCACTGTATTGTTGGACAACAATACCTGCGTTGGTATCACGGTAAACATAACTCCAACAACCGGCGGAACCTGGGCATCCAGTAACCCTGCCATTGCTACGATAACCAATGCAGGTTTGGTTACACCACTTGCTCCTGGCAAAGTTTCCTTTATATTTACTAAACTGAGCAACGGTTGTGATTCTGATCCAAGCGATTCATTGACTGTTGAGCCTGGTCCAACCATCACAGCTCCGGTAGATAACCAATTGTGTATTGGAGAGACTACTAACATCACACCAACAACCGGCGGAACCTGGGCATCCAGCAATGTTGCCATTGCCACCATTGACAATACAGGTCTTATTACAGCGGTAAGTCAGGGTATTGCTACATTTACCTTCACCAGCAGCACTACACTTTGTAAATCTGTAGCTTCTGCACCGGTGACTGTAAATGGCAAACCCACTGTAGCGATCAGTGGATCTGATGAAATATGTATCGGAGGATTTTCACAACTGTTCCCCGGAGCAGGTGGTACCTGGGTTTCCAGCAATGCAGCTGTTGCCACCGTTAGCGGTACTGGTTTGGTGGAAGGTATTTCTCCGGGCACAGCTACCTTTACCTTCACAGATTCAAGCACAGGTTGTGTGGCTGACGATACTGCACCCATCACAGTGAGTACAGCTCCAACGGTAAGTATACTTGGATTGGATGAAATATGTTTGGGAGGACAAACCACAGTGGGGTCTTCTTCAGTAGGTACATGGGCATCCAGCGATCCAACGGTAGCAATCGTTGACAACAATGGTGTTGTGACTTCAGTAGCTCCCGGTAAAGTAGTATTCATATTTACAGAATCTTCTACCGGTTGTGATGCCAATAGCACAACTGATACCATTACCATTACCCAGTGTAGCAATCCAGACTTCAACGCAACATTCGTCAATATCCCAGTTGACGGTGATGTAAGCACCAATGATGCAGCAGGAGGAACTACTACTTATGGTACAGTAGTACTGCAATCCAAGCCAACAGGTTCAGTACCTTCTATTACATTGAATACAGATGGGACGTATACATTTACCAGTAACAAAGTAGGAGTTTACTTCTATACTGTACAAGGTTGTGTACCTCCACTAACTTCCGGTTGTCCGGCAACAGATCTTGTTATTACGGTAACAGATCACGTAGATCCGGCGAAACAGCCTGTTGCCAACGTAGATTTTGGTACTACATTTGAAACTACACCTGTAATTTTGGCTACTTTGTCAAATGACAACTGCGTGGTTGTAAATGGGTGCAATTTGAATCCGGCATCAGTGACAGTGATTAGTGCACCTGATCATGGAATGACAACTGTTAATGTTACGACAGGTGAAATTACTTATACTGCCAACTCAGGGTTTACAGGTCAAGACACCCTTGTATATAAGGTGTGTGTGATGGGTGAAGCCACCAACTGTGCCACTGCAAAACAAATCATTTCAGTATTCAATGCAACGGCTGACAACTCAACGGTAGCAGATGACGACTTTGCTGTAACACAAGAAGAAAAAGCCGTATCAGGTAATCTATCTGATAACGACAGCGATCCGGAAGGAGATACGCAAACCGTAACTGCCATTAATACAACGGTTGCAGGCGTAGGAACCTTGGTAGTAGCTACTGACGGATCCTATACATTTACGCCAGCTAAATACTTTAGCGGACCTTATGAGTTTGTTTACACTACTTGTGATGACAATTTAAGTCAGGAATGTCAGGATGCAACACTTCACATCCTGGTAGTTCCGGATCTTACTGTAAAAGTACGGGTATATTTGGAAGGAGCTTTGATGGACAACAGTAATGCTACCAAAGCATCAGATGGTCGACCATTGATGAGAGACGGTTTGAGGGCGAGTACATTTACAAGTGCCAGATACATACCCAATAAAGATCCGTACAAATTTGCACCAGATGCTTATGTGCTTTCAGGATTGTATATTACACAACAATATAGTCATTTGCCTCCGGGAGGTTCGCCAAACTTCGCAAAATTTGACTCAGTTGCATCTCCATCTACCGTATTTGCGGTAACAGGTGAAGAGGCTATAACAGACTGGGTATTCATCGAATTGAGGTCTAAGAACGACTCAACATCAGTAATTGCAACCCGTACAGGTTTGTTGCAGAGAGATGGTGATGTAGTTGATTTAGATGGTTTCACAGGATTGAAGTTCCCTGGTATGTCAATTGATAGCTACTATGTGGTAGTCAGACATAGAAGTCACTTGGGAGCTATGACGGCTGATCCACAAACTCCAAGACAACTTACAACCTTGGTTAACTTTACTAAAGCCAGCGAGTTGGATGTATTTGATTTTGGAGATGATAAATATCCTGCCTATGACTATACAGGATTGGCCATGAATGATAATGTGAAAAATGGATACAGGGCTTTGTGGGCCGGAACTTTCGATATCAACGGTAAAGTAAAAGCCGATAACCCTAATGACGACTTGAATACCTTGTTCTACGACGTATTCGGTTATCCAACCAACACCTCATTGAACGTCAACTTCGACTTTGCTTACGGGTACTTGCCGGGTGACTTCAATATGGATGGCAAGTCTAAGTACGACAACCCTAATGATGATAAGAACATGCTGTATGCACAGTTGTTGTTCTATCCATTAAACACAGGATACTTGTCAAACTTCGACTTCTTTATACAACAGATTCCATAAGGTATCTATATATAGTGTATCCCGGATTAGGTCCCCGGGATACACTCTTTTATGTTTTTTGTTTTTTTGTTTAATTAATAAGGTCTATAATATGAAAGCTACACTCATAACCATTGCCATGGTTTGTATTATCTTGCTTGAGCAGGGCTTTAGTCAGGTTACAGGGGTAAAATACCTGATGAAGTACAATACCACGACGTGCAAATTCGACGCCTGTATTGTGATTACAGCCGGATCTGCCACCACTGCCCCTCAAAGGGCGCAGTTCAACTCGCAATATTCTGTGGTTGTACCAACCGGTACTTCAGTGAGTATTGCTCAAAACTACAACCCTATCCAAAACAACCAGACGTATGGAGGCACAACTCCATTGGTTTGGGTAATTTCAAGTTCGGTATTATCGCCTGCGGCTGCTCCGACACTTGATTTTTATAGTATCACACCCACGCTTTCTCCAACTTCTTTTTACAACAACCTTGCAACGAACGATACCATACGTTTGTTTAGTCTCAACATCAACCCAATGCCATCTTGTGGTGTGGGCATAAGGCCATTCAACAATGGTGTTGATCCGGGATCCAGTGCAGCGGGTATGAATGGAGGTGACTTTACCAATGGATTTACCATTGGGGGTACGGCTCAGGATTATACAGGTAACTTAGCTACCATAACTGCGCAACCCGTACCCATGAATGCAGTTAGTACCTGTACATCAGGTATCAACATCAATTTAACGGTAACCGGCAATGCGTGTCAAAACGCTTTCACTTATGCGTGGACAGGTCCCGGAGGATATACAGGATCCTCACAAGATGTTGTTTTCACTCCGGCTACTTATGCTACCAATGGAGGGACTTATCAGGTAATAGTGACTGATAATTTGCAGTGCAAGGATACATTAACGATAGATGCCTATCCTAAACCAACAGCAGGGGCAGATCAACTTATATGCGGCCCGCAATCAGTAACGCTGACAGGAACCAACCCCAATTCAGGGCAATGGACGGCCAGTGGAAATAACCCGTTGGGAGCTGTTTTGGGAGCTACCAGTAATGGAGTTGCCAGCGCGGACATGACCAATGCTGAAGAAGGTTTGTTTGCCTTTGTTTACACTGCAGGTACATGTTCAGATACCACTTTGGTCAGAAAGGCCAGTTCTAATGCAGGTGATGATCCAGCGGCGATTGATTGTTATGCTACCGGTACAACTACCCTGGCTGCAACCGGCACAGGTTCCTGGTCATTGGCTCCAGGAAGTCCCGGCACTGCTCTAATCAGCAATATCAATGATCCCAATGCAGAAATTTCACAATTTAGTGCAGCTGGCACTTATACATTCATCTGGAATTCGAGTGGATGTGTAGATGAGGTTTCCGTTGTGGTGGGAAGCAATTGCAGTGGCTGTCCTGTCAATAACAATATATTGAATGATCCTTCTCCCAATTCATTCTGTGGTGCCAGTCCGGCTGTAACCATTGATGGTAATGCAGCCAACCCGGTTGGAGGCACTTATATTTGGGAGCATAAAATAGACAATGGACCCTGGGTGATCGCATCCGGACTTTATCAGGGCGAAGATTATGTAACCGGAAACCTGACAGATGGTATACATTCATTCAGAAGATTATACTATAACACATCAGGTAATCCTTGTACAGACACAAGTAATACCGTTTTAATTACTGTAGAAGTAATACCTACACCACCAACTGGTTTGGCAGCAAACCCCAATCCGGTTTGTTTGGGTAATGCAGTAAATTTAAGTGTAAATAATGTATCAGGATCTACTTATACCTGGACGGCAAGTTC
>CALJKQ010000023.1 GCA_937973565.1 uncultured Saprospiraceae bacterium
AAAGAAATATACTATACACTTCAGGGAGAAGGATACCATACCGGCAGGCCCGCGGTGTTTTGCAGATTTAGTGGATGTAACCTCTGGTCGGGAAGGGAAGAAGACAGAATGAATGCTGTTTGTAAGTTTTGTGATACCGATTTTAGAGGCACTGATGGCCCCAATGGTGGCCTATATGATGCTGAGGCATTGGTAAAAATGATAGTTTCTCTTTTTCCGCAAGCTTCCAATGTTTTTGTAGTTTTTACAGGCGGAGAACCGGCTCTTCAACTGGATGAAATTTTGGTTGAGGAACTCCATAAGCAAAAAATAGAGATAGCCGTTGAAACCAATGGCACTTTACCCTTGCCAGACGGTATCGATTGGATATGTGTAAGCCCAAAAGCCAATACGAATCTGGTTATAACCAGGGGTAATGAACTCAAATTGGTTTATCCCCAACTGGAAAATAGTCCTGATCAATTTGTCAATCTGGATTTTGACAATTTTTATTTGCAGCCCCTTGATGATGTCAATCAACATTTGCATACAAAGGAGTGTGTTGATTATTGTATGCAGCATCCCCAATGGAAGCTAAGTTTGCAAACCCATAAAATTTTAGGAATTGAGTAAATTGGTAAAATCTATTGCCTTAATTGCCCATGACGGTAAGAAACCCGAAATGGTTTCTTTTGTAATTCGCAATAAGCACAAAATTGAAGGCTTAAAACTATATGCTACAGGTACTACCGGTGGACACATACAAAGGGAAGGATTTGAAGTGCAGCGCCTGCTAAGTGGGCCCAATGGGGGAGATGCCCAAATAGCAGCTTTGGTTGCAACCGGAGAAGTCGATGCTGTATTTTTCTTTAGGGACCCCCTGGATAGGCATCCACATGAACCGGATGTACAAATGCTGATGCGGTTGTGTGATGTTCACAATGTGGCTTTGGCCACCAATCCCAGGACCGCCCAGCTCATCATAGATGGCATTCAATACCAGGAAGACGAGGATGACAACCGATGATTTTAAAAATAGGGTAGACAGCATACCCCATTTACCGGGTGTCTACCGTTTTTTGGATGAATCAGATACCATCCTCTATGTGGGTAAAGCCAAAGATCTCAGAAATCGTCTGTCCAATTATTTTGGGGATAAAAAGCAATTATCCCACAAAACCAGGGTTTTGACCCGAAACGCAACCAGAATAGAATTTACGATTGTAGAGACAGAGCACGACGCATTGTTGATGGAGAATACTTTAATTAAAAAGTTTCAACCCAGGTACAATGTAAGTCTCAAGGATGGTAAATCGTATTCGTATATAGTAATTAAAAACGAAAAATTTCCGCGCGTTTTTTTCACCCGGAAAGTAATCCGGGATGGCTCCCAGTATTTCGGCCCCTACACTTCCAAAGGAAGGGTTAAAATTATTTTTGATGTGGTCAAAAAGCTGTTTCCGCTTCGCACTTGCAGCTACCATTTTACAGATGAAAATTTAAAAGAAAATAAGTTTAAAGTATGTCTGGAGTACCATATTAAAAATTGTATGGGCCCCTGTGAGCGACTAGAATCTGAGGAAGATTATAACAAAAAAATAGATCAGATTCGCCATATACTGAAGGGTAATTTTTCGAAAGTAAGAGACTTCATTGGCCTTCAGATGGAGATGGCAGCTGACCAGCTCAATTTTGAACTGGCTCAACAGTTCAAGGAAAAACTGTCCCTGCTGGATGATTACCAGGCAAAGTCTACAGTGGTAAGCAATACGATAAAAGATTTGGATGTATTTACCATAAGATCAGATGAGAAGATGGCTTTTGTTAATTATTTAAAAATTGTAGACGGAGCGCTTATCAATACTGATACACTCGAAATTGAAAAAAAACTGGAAGAAGAAGAGGATGTGGATATCCTTAACTATGTAATTCCCGAAGTAAGGGAAAGGTACCAGTCGATTTCCCCGGAAATAGCTACTACACTACCTGTAACGCTAACTGAAGAAATAGTTTTAACAATTCCCAAGATCGGAGATAAAAAAAAGTTAATTGAACTATCTCTTCGTAATCTGGATTATTACATCACACAAAAGCGCAAGAGTGAAAGTGAACGTAAAAACAAACAAACACCCGCGGAAAGAATTCTTACTACCTTAAAGGATGACTTGCGCATGAAGGACATGCCTCTCCATATAGAGTGTTTTGATAATTCAAATATTCAGGGTACCAACCCGGTAGCCAGCTGTGTAGTGTTTAAAAATGCCAAACCCTCAAAAAAGGACTACAGGCATTTTAAAATCAAAACAGTGGAAGGCCCCAATGACTTTGCTTCAATGGAAGAAGTAGTATATCGCCGGTATAGCAGGTTGCTTGAGGAAAATGAACCACTTCCCAATCTGGTAATAATTGATGGAGGAAAAGGACAGCTGGGGGCTGCTGTTAAAAGTCTGCAGAAACTAGAATTGGTCGATAAATTGGTTGTTGTGGGCATTGCCAAAAGGCTGGAGGAAATCTTTTTTCCGGAAGACCCCATTCCCCTGTATATCAATAAAAAATCAGAATCATTAAAATTAATCCAACACTGCCGGAATGAGGCTCATAGGTTCGCTTTGGGTTTTCACAGAGATTTGCGATCCAAAAACTTCCTGAACAGCGAACTCACTTCTATCCCGGGAATAGGCGATAAAACCACCCAAAAATTGATCTCCCATTTTGGAAGTGTAAAAAAGATAAGAGAGGCCAATGCCGAAGAGCTGGAAGCTTTGGTTGGATCAAAAATAACCAATACCTTGTTATCGTATTTTAAAAATCGGGTCGATGAAATTACCACTGAATCCTAAATTCAAGAGAATGAAATTTAGCGTTTTTTCCTTTTTTGTTTTTGCATTATTTTCAGATATCGCCCTGGCGCAATATAGCATTATACCGAAACCCAAACATTTGATATATGGTGCGGGAGAATTGCAAGCCGGTAGAAATCTAAGGGTACACAATTTCGAGGATGCATACGCAGGAGAAGCTCAATACCTGATAGATATTTTGCGGACAAGGAACTACGTGGTGGAAAAGAAAGATGTTACTTCAACGAGAAAATTGAGCGACTTTGTTATTTCACTGAAGTACAAAAAAGTAAGCCAAAACAAAGAAGCTTATGAACTTGCATTGAATGAAGATGGCTTAACCATTTCTGCTGAAACACCTGCCGGAATTTTCAGGGGCATGATGACAGCATTGCAGATTTTACCGGTAAAACCAAGATCAGATTTTAAATTGTCATTTTGCACAATAAAGGATGAACCCACGTTCCCATGGAGGGGATTGATGCTTGACGTTTCCAGGCACTTTTTTTCCGTTGACCAGGTAAAAGCGTTTATCGACAAAATGGCGCATTATAAATTCAGTGTTTTTCATTGGCACCTTACTGACGATGAAGGGTGGAGGATCCAAATTAATGCCTATCCTCAGTTGACGGACCAAGGTGCATGGAGGGTCGCAAGAACAGGTAAATTCGGAACGCGTAAAGAGCCTCAACCCGGCGAGCCAGCGACCTATGGGGGTTTTTATACACAAAAAGAAATTCGAGATGTTGTAGATTATGCTGCTCAAAGACATATCACCATTGTCCCTGAAATTGATGTACCGGGTCATTCCATGGCCCTCCTGGCAGCAATGCCTGCACTTTCCACAAAAAAAGAACCCAAGAGTGTAAGCTGTGGTTTTAAGTTTGCTGAGTGGTATGGAGACGGCACTTTTAAAATGTTAGTAGAAAATATGCTCAATCCTGCAGAACCCAGAGTCTTTGGTGTATTGGATACTATTTTTACTGAAGTTGCCGTTTTGTTTCCGGGAGAATATATTCATGCAGGTGGAGATGAATGTTATCACGGCTATTGGATGGAAGATGAGGCATGTCAGAAACTGATGCGCGACAATCAACTTAAAAATGGGGAGGACGTACAGGCTTATTTTATGAAAAGGGTCAATGACATCATCAGATCGAAAGGAAAAAAAATGATTGGTTGGGATGAAATACTCAATGGCGGCTTAGCTGAAGGTGCAGCTGTAATGAGCTGGCGTGGTACCAAGGGAGGAGTCGAAGCTGCACAAAAAGGCCATAAAGTAGTAATGTCTCCTACTACTCATGCGTATCTTGATTACACCCAGGGCGATCATAGTCTGGAATTCCCGATCTATGCAAGTCTGTCTCTTAAAAAATCCTATGACATGCAGATTGTGCCACAGGGTGTAGACAGCAGTCTTATCATGGGAGCTCAGGGTAATTTGTGGACAGAACATATCCCCACCTTATCACATGCTTTTTATATGGCTTTTCCCAGAGCAATGGCAATAGCTGAAAATGCGTGGGGAGGATCAAAAGATAAAGACTGGACAGAATTTACTTCCAGAGTGGAAGCCCATTTCACAAAATTTGAGAACGAAAATCACGCTATCTGTAAGTCTTTGTACGACCCCTGGATAGAGGTTCAAAAAAACGGGAATGGATTTACCTGTTCTATGAAAACCGAGTTACCTGCTTCTGAAATCAGGTATACATTGGACAATACATTTCCGTTTAATGATTCTCCACTGGCAGGGGATGAAAAAATTGTTATACCGGAGGGCGAAATTATCCTTAGGGCCGCAGTTTTTAGAAATGGAAAACAAATAGGCAGGACAGTTTCCTTAAACAATGATGCTATACTCAAAAGAGCAAAATAGAACTGCAGGCCACCTATCTGCATAATAATGGCTTGGCGGAAGGTTTTCATGACAAATGGCTAGGCGATATGACTTGTATACATTGATAACATGTATCTGAATAATCAGCCGGGTCGTTAGTAGGATTTAAAGAAAAGTCTCCTCTCAAGGTTGGCAGGAAATTATTTGTGATTTAATAACTACCGAAATACCTTCTCAGAAACCATTCGCCACTCAGCATAATTAAGATCAGAAAAAACAACCACTTGTAATGAATTATAGACTGTGAGTGGGTTGTTAAAAATACGGTTGGTTTTAAGTCAGGATTGTCCAACAGAAGCTTTGCCAGACCGTCTAATTGGGACGGCTTATAAACAGCACCGTTAAACTTTTTTGATAAAGCAGCTAACACATCATGCCTGGCAGTAAGATCGTAGGCTTCCAGCTGAAGCGCTTCCACTGAAAATTTGCCATCAAATACCAGTGGTTGCCCTTTATAGGAAGTAGTAGCCCGATATTGGTAAGTACCTTCCGGCATCTGACCAATATCCAAAATGTAGTAATTGCCGGTTTTTGAGAAAGTAAACTTGTATTCTTTTTTGGCTTCATCCTTTAATGACAAGAAAACTTCCGGGTCATTGAACATTTCATAGGCATCATTGTACAGCTGTGCATCCAAAACTATGTTTTCGTTGTCTTTGAAAATCTGTTTGGGCAGGTTTACTTTAAACTTCCTTTTATCATCTTTAACTGTGACCAACTGAATGATTTTATTGACAAGTTCTGAACAGCTTTCATTGTCTTGAAAAGTAGTATATTCATTTAGCTTCCATTTCCAGATGCCTTCTCCTGCCAAAACTGCCTGCTTTATGCCATTTTGTTCATTGAAGCTTAACAATGGGTACTTAGTGGGGATCTTTTTGATCTTTTGCTGGAAGAGAACTTTTGATGTCGCCCCATTTTCATACGTACCAAATAAATTAACCAATGGAGGAAATTTTGGCAGTCTGGATTTCAAGTTTTCGCTGACCGTAAAAAGGTCGAAATTACCAGCCAGTGAAGCCTCTGCTTCTTCATTGGTTCTGGAATTACCTTTGATTTTTACAACATCCTGAATAAGATTGAATCTGCTTTGGTTAACTTGAGTGCCGGCGATAAATACAACCGGTATTTGCTTGTTTTTTATAATAGCATATTCAGATGTAAAATCGTGTTGATCTGAAGGTAGGTTATGGGCAATCACTACATCAAAATCAGCAATATTGGGCTTGTCAACACCTAAAATAGCAGTGGTTGCTTTATAGTTTTTGTGACTGGAAATCAATTGATGTAAGGCTCCCATGTCAGGGTGGGGGGCATTGCCCAAAATCAATACGCGCTGTCTGCCATCTAAAATTTCAATGTAGATATCTTTTTTATTGTTGACCGTTGAAACTTCTCCACTTACCTGCCCCACGCTTATGGTATATCTTATAATACCGGTTTGGTTGGCATCAACCATGAATTCAAAGGTTTTAAAAAAATCGTTTTGGTTAATGACTAATGGCTGTTCTGCTACCAGTTGTTTCCCTTTTGCATCCGTTTTTTCAAGTTTTAATTTTGAACCGGCCCCTGCGCATGCGGATGCAGCAATGTCGACCTGGATGGGGAATTGGTCTCCCAGATACGCTATCCGATTGGTTAACACATTCTTTACGATCAGGTCCTTGCGCGTGGTAGTATCTCCCAAGGCTATGGTGTAAAAAGGCGCATTGAACTTCACCGGCGCATAAGCCGGGTGACCGCCTTCATTGAATATACCATCCGAAAGCATAACAATGGCCCCGATATTTTGGTCTGCATAGTTGTCGTAAACATATTGAACTGCTTTCGACATATTGGTGGCATTACCTGAAATTTGAGTTGCTGTATCAGTGGCAGTCTCTTCTGCAAATCGCAACCTCGAAATGGCATACTTAACACCTAGCTTCGAAGCAAAATTGGATAGAGACGACTGTATTTTTGGATAGTTTTTATCTTGACCTACCGATTTGGAAGCATCTTCTACGATTACAATGACGGGATCTTTTTGCTCTTCTTTGATGGACTTGATCACCGGACCCAGCAGTAATATACAAATTGCAAATACAGATAAGGCCCGCAGTGAGGCCATAGTGGGTTTTACCCATGCCGCTGCTTCAGAAAACTTATGGTCTCTTTTATAAAGTATGTAAGCATAAATTATGCCTGCGGCCATTGCCAGTATTAAAAACCACCATGGGTAGGGCAAACTGATGTTTTCAATCACAAATAGTGAATTTTAGAGTGCAAAGATCAAAAATTATTCGAATCTGAATTTATAAATATAAGTTAATTAAACATTTAACAATATTTTTGCATTATCTGTTGAGAAATCTCGTTGTGATGATAAAAACTGTGAAAAGAGTCTTTTTTGTATTTGTTCTTTTTTTGTTGATGATTCAAAGGCTATCAGCTTCTTATATGCTATTGCCCATGGACCACAAATCACAAAAGAATCACCTGAAGGCATATGGCATCACATTTTGGGTCATCAACCAGGGAGTTGAAGCCTACTGGTTGTTGAATTACCGGGGTGGCAGTTTCGCCTTTTACCATACCCCTGCCTTTGAAAAGGAGTGTAAGGTGAGGGGAGTAAGTTATGAGGTAATACCCGACGGAGAATTTCTAAGAATCAGAGAGTTGATAGCAGATCCTGAGGCAAACCAGGAAGCAATAAAGCTGGAAAAAGCACCAAAAATCGCGGTGTACACTCCGGATTACAATGAAAAAGGTAACAGAATCCAACCCTGGGATGATGCCGTTACCCTTGTCCTCACCTATGCTGAAATTCCTTATGAGACCATTTATGATCGAGGAGTTCTGGAAGGCAAATTGGCAGAATACGATTGGTTGCACCTTCATCACGAGGATTTTACAGGCCAATACGGTAAGTTCTATGCTTCTAATGGCAGTCAACCCTGGTATAAAATCAACCAGCAAAAATCAGAAGAACAAGCCAAAAGTCTGGGTTATGCCAAGGTCTCACAAGTAAAGCTGGCTGTAGCCAAAAAAATTAAAGAGTTTGTGGAAGGAGGCGGTTTTATGTTTGCAATGTGTTCTGCTACAGATACCTATGATATCGCTTTAGCAGCAGAAGGAACTGATATCTGTGATAAAGTTTACGATGGCGATGGCTATGACATCAATGCTCAATCCAAGCTGGATTACTCTAAGACCTTTGCCTTTAAGGATTTCGAATTGATCTTGAATCCAATGGTATATGAACACTCCGATATCGACAACAAAGACAGGGGTGTTTCCGTAGAAGAAGATTATTTTAATTTATTCGATTTTTCGGCTAAATGGGATCCTATTCCTTCCATGCTTTGCCAGAATCATACTCAAACCATCAAAGGATTTATGGGTCAATCGACCTCTTACAAACGGAGTTTGATCAAGAGCGAAGTATTGGTAATGGGTGAAACAAAAGTTGCAGGCGAAGCCAGGTACCTCCACGGAACTTATGGATATGGTACCTGGACATTTTATGGCGGCCATGACCCGGAAGATTACAGACATTATGTACATGATCCTGAGACAGATTTGAGTTTACACCCCAATAGCCCCGGTTACCGACTGATTCTCAACAATATTTTATTTCCTGCTGCTGAGAAGAAAAAACGCAAAACCTGATCATAGTTTTTTGGGTTCACCCAAAGCGGTGTTTTCCTCATCAGGTGAAGCACCTGTATTGGGTTTGGACACCCTGATGAATTCATCTACCAGAATCTCTGTAATTTGTTTTGATTGCCCATTGGCTTCATAGCTTCGGTATTGAATGGATCCATGCAGCGCAATCGTATTCCCTTTATTAAGTTGGGCAACCATATTGTCAGCCGTCTTGCCCCACGCCACCAGATTGTGCCATTGTGTATTTTTTACCAATTCGCCTTTTTGGTTCTTGTAATATTCAGATGTGGCAAGTGTGGTTGTGGCCTTTTTCATTCCGGTTGAAAATGTACGCAACTCTACTTCCTTGCCAAGATTTCCCAATAAATGTACTGAATTTCTAATCGCTTTCATGTTTTTGCCACAAAAGTGTAGTTAAAAATCGGGAAAGGCATTTAATAATCGTTTAGCAACAGGATATTGCGTTTTCGTTTTGTTAACTATTGACTTACTGATATATAAACGACATAGAAAAGAGGGGGAGAGTCATGGTTTTACCTGCCTTCCTCATTTGGCTGTTGAGCCATATTGCAGTCTCTCATAAAATGCGAAAGCCAATAAAAAGTGTTTTTCCTCTTCATTGCTAAAACGGATATCGTTGAACATTCGATCGGTAATGGCATTTCTCTCTCCAAAGTTTACACTGGCAAACCCTTGAGCACCTGCCTGAAGTATTCTGGTTTTTTTAGCTGTATTGTCAACCCATTTTCCAGCTGCTTTTAAGTGCAGGTCGTAAAAAACTCCTTTTGAGTTCATTTTGCCAAAGGGAGCTTCGTTGACAAAAAGTTCGGTATATCCATCCGTTTTTACAAAAGCAAATTCCGCTTCATGCGTGTAAACTACTACTACCTGATCTCCCTTTTTATTGATTTTTTTCTCAAAATAAGCACCTATAGTTTCATTAAATACGGTGGTAAAAAATACAGGTTTTACGCCATAGCCCTTTTTACCCTGATATCGGTAGGTGGATATGTTGGTAAGTTCGTCCTGCTCCAAAGGAATGAGATCCTTTCTTACTCCATTTGTTGTTTTCCTCAAATTGTTGATTTCCAGGTATAAACGCGATTTCTGGTTGCCCAGACTGGAAAGAAATTTTAAGAATTTACCAATCATATTTCATCGTCTATGGCTACAAAAATAGGCATAGTTGCCGTTTTTAAGGATGTTTTGAGGATACAGGAAATCAACCTGTTAAAAACTTCTGCTCAAATGAGGGTTGTTGGCCAGTAAACTCTTTCTGAGTCGCCTTAATGCCCGATCTTTTATTTGCCTGACTCTTTCCCGTGTTAAGCCATACATTTCTCCAACTTCTTCCAGATTCAAAGGTTTGCTCTGGTCTATACCAAAATAGGCAGATAATATCTGAATTTCACGAGGTGAAAGAGCCGCCATACCATACTTAATTTCATCCCTTAAGGATTGTTCCATTAATTTGAGATCCGGACTTTCTTCATCACCATGGGTGAGCGTGTCTACCATCGAAATGGATCCTTCTTCATCACTCAATGGGGCATCAACAGAAAGGTGGTTACCTGCGCCTGAAAGCACTGTGGCAACGTCCTGGGGATTCATATTCAGCAATTCAGCCAATTCTTCGATAGTGGGCTCCCTTTCAAATTCCTGCACAAATGTAAGGAAGGCTTCATTGACCTTGGTATACATATTCATTTTGTGCAGTGGAATTCTGACCATTCTTGAATATTCTACGATGGCCTGAATAATGGATTGCCTGATCCACCAGACAGCGTAAGAGATAAACTTAAATCCCTTTGACTCATCAAACCTTTTTGCGGCTTTCATAAGGCCTACGTTGCCTTCATTGATGAGGTCACTAAGCGATAATCCATGATTTTGATACTGTTTGGCGACAGAAACGACAAACCTGAGGTTTGCCCTTGTAAGTGTGTCTAATGCATCGGTATCTCCTTCTCTGATGCGTTTGGCAAGAGAAGCCTCTTCTTCTGAGGTAAGTAACTCAATTTTTCCAATGTCCGAGAGATATTTGTCCAATGCAACACTTTCCCTGGAGGTGATCTTGTTGGTGATCTTTAATTGTCTCATGTGGTATTAATGTTGTTTAATAGTTATAGACAAATAAATATACCAAAAAGTTTCTGAACAAAGCCTATAACCCCAATAAACTATTTACTTAGCGCGCGTTTATAGGTAATTAGGCATCTTTCTCTTGCCAATTTATGATCAACAATGGGTTGAGGATAGCTGGCAGTTTTCCATTCAGGCACCCATTTTCGGATATACAATTCATCCGGATCAAATTTTTCGGCCTGAGCAGTAGGATTGAAAATTCTGAAATATGGGGCAGCATCGGTTCCACAACCCGCCGCCCATTGCCATCCGCCAACATTGCTCGCCTGCTCATAATCCAACAACATTTCAGCAAAATAGGCTTCTCCCCACCTCCAGTCTATCAAAAGGTGTTTGGTCAGAAAACTTGCTACCACCATTCTCACCCGATTGTGCATATAGCCGGTAGCTTTAATTTCCCTCATACCGGCATCAACCAGCGGATAACCCGTTTTACCTTGTTTCCACCGTTCAAACTCCTTTTCGTCGTTTCTCCACTCTATGTTGTCGTATTCCGGTCTGAAAGATCTTGTTGTAGTTTCCGGGAAATGAAAAAGAATCATGGCATAAAAATCTCTCCAGATCAGTTCATTGAGATAGGTTGCATTCAATTTTAATGCCTTTAATGCTTTATCGCGAATACTGATGGTGCCAAATCTAAAGTGAACCCCCAACTTACTGGTTCCCGGAATGGCAGGGTAGTCTCTGTTTTTGTCGTATTGGCTGATGACCGATGATGCCACAGATTTTGGTGGGAACGCGAGTCCGGATGAAACAAATCCTATTTGCTCCAATGTCGGTAGTTGGAATGGCTTAGGGGTCTTACAAAAATTATCAATGTAATTTTGGGAAGGCCAAGACTGCAAAGCAGCCGGAATCTGCTCAGACATCAATAGCTGCAAATGGAAAAGCCATTTATTTTTATAGGGAGTAAACACGGTATAAGGCTTGCCATCATCTTTTACAATCTCACCTGCCTCGTAAATTAAATGATCTTTGTAACCCTTCATTTCACTCCCTTTGGCTGATAGGATTTTCGCTACCTTTTGGTCGCGATCTCTTGGGTAAGGCTCAAGATCATGATTAAAAAAGACAGTTCGGATGATATATTTTTTTGTTAGATCTTCCCAGATTTTTATGGGATCTCCCTTCAGCACCAATAAAGAACTGCCTGTTTTTTCAATTTCTTTGGCTAAATCTTCCAAAGCTTGATGAAGAAATTCCACACGGGCATCATCTTTTTTTAATGAATCCAGGATATTTTCGTCAAAGATAAAGACTGGTATAACCGGTAAATTGGATGACAATGCATGGTACAAACCGTGATTGTCTGCAATTCTCAGGTCTCTTCTGAACCAGAAAAAATTAACCTCCATTTATTAATTTTGAATAATGACGGTAAAGCCGTTTTGTAACGGGTCAGCTTCCTTTTTTATGGTTTCAAAAAAGGATGGACCCAGGGTTAAATAGTATTGCAAAAAATTATCGTGCCTCTCCTGTAAACCACCTCCCGGAAATAACTTGTTTTTCAGGTTTTTCAGTTGGTTGACTGCGGTTTCTTCATTTTTTTTAATGGCTCTTTTAATCCTTTGCTCAATATGTTCAACCGATTTTACAATTTTTACGCGTTCCGCTTCTACAAAAGATTCCAGAGTTTTGTCTGCGCCTGCTGCTTTTGAGGCTATCAGTTGAAAAATCTGAGATATGCTTCCTGTCTCTTCTTCAAGCGATATATCGTAATTCAGTGTATGTTGTATGTATTTATTGATAAGGGCATCTTCATCCAGAAAAAGATCCTGCCAAACCATTTCGTTTTTTTGAAGGGTTTGCAATTGTGCTTTGCTGATCCAAAGCATCGAATCTCTTCTGACCAATATCGGATAAAATATACCGAAATGCTCAAATTGTGTTTTTCTCTCCAGCCAATAGGCCAATTCCCCACCTCCTCCGATATAAGCCAGATTGGGAAGTATATATTCTTCATACAGTGGGCGAATGACTACATTGGGGCTGAATTTATCAGGGTGTTCATCCAGTAGTTTTAATATTTCTTCCTGACTAAATCTCAGCTCTGTGTTGTTTACTTCATAATAATCACCGCTTTTTACGATCCTTTCCCTGATTCCATCATCCATGTAGAAAAGATTGATTTCCCGGGCGTGCGCCTGTGAGTGGTAGCCCAATGCCTGCCAGCGTTCCTGGCTTTGTTTGATCAACTCTGCTGAAGGGTGTTCTGTGAGTTCTTTTTTCATTACTGGCTTAAAGCGGCCTTTTAACTGTACATCATCCATATTCAGCAGTAGTAACCCGTATTGACCAAAAAGTTGGTTGATGAGCTTAAACACGAATGAATTGTAATCCTGCACCTCATCCAATGATTTGTCAAGAATCTCTGAAAGTTCTGAACCATAAGCACTTGAGCCAAATAAGGACTTTACTTCTGATATGACTTCTTTTAAACCCTCCGTATTCAATCGACCTACAGGGCCACCGGCTTCATGTTGCCATTCTATCTTATGCTGGAATAAGTGTAAATGATTGATTTCGGCAAAATCATGATCTTCACTTCCCGTAATGAATATTGGCACAAAATGGAAGGCGGGGAAGTTTGCTTTTAATTTTTCAGCCAGATTGATAGCGGAAAATATTTTATAAATGTAGTAAAGAGGGCCGGTTAAAAGAGAAGGCTGGTGCGCTGTAACAACCGTAAAAGTTTGTTCACTTACAATTGCTTTTATGTGATTCTCCTGCAATTCAGAAAGTACATAACCTTCATATTGTTTTTTGATGACACTCTGCAGCAATTCCCTGTCAACAGGAAATCGATTCCTTTCTGCAATGGCTTGAGCAAATCCTTCTAAGTTGGGTTGAAATCGGTAAAACTCACTGAAACTTTCCGGATGGTTTCTGTACTTAATGTCTCTTTTCGTAAATGGTCTTACTTCTTCAAAGTTGATTTTATGAATCTCCATCATATATTATAGGCAATCAAAGCCAAACACTGTGAATAAAAATAAGTTCAGGTTTATGCTTATTCTTTTCCCAAATACAAGGATGTAAGTTTGCCCGATGTAGCGGCCAATCCGGCAACTGTCCCAATAATCAGGCCTGTTAAAGTAAATACCAATGATGGTGATACATTACCTAAAATAGCCCCTACCAGGCTGGATGCTTTTTCTTCTGCAAGACCATCTCTGACCATGGCAATACCTACCCATATGCTAGTAGCCAGGCCCGTGGAAATTGCTGCCGCTTTTAATCGGGAACCGTTATAAAAAAGACTTACTCCAAAAATACCTAGAGGAATGCTCCACCAGGGTAAAAAGAAGGTGCTTGCTAAAATAACGATGGTAATCAACAGGCTGTATAGTTTATCACTCATTTTAATCATGGGTTAATGATAATGGTTTTTGATTTTTTGATGTTTTGTGGGTTCGTACTATGATTCAGCTCGTAATACTTATGATCTGACCAGGCACTAAACATGTTTTTGTAATAGGGACTCAATGGATTGCCCGATTGACCTCCCGGATATACTCCAAAGGCTTTTGTGTTTTGCCCGCCGGCCATGTCTACGATCATTCTCCATGAGGGTCCATACGCTTCACCTACGGCATTGATGGCATCTGTTGTACCATCGACAGTTAGTCCTCTGACTGATAATGCCGGCAGTCGGGTATAGTGATTGATGTTGAGTGGTTTGTGCGTACCCCATGGTATCTTATTTTTGGGCGCAAGCTCACCCGAATTGATTTTGTCAAATACGGCATATATCAATTCCCTTCTGTTTTCCTTCTTCTGAGGGGTACTGACCTTATCAAAAATAACAGAACTTGTATCACGCGTCAACAAATCGACCAGCCGCCAATCCTCAGGAAAGAGGATGTCCATGGTGTCTTTGTAACTGAGTATTTCATCAAATGTTTCTTCGTACAGGTTTTTGAACATAGCTTCATAACTGGTTGCCGCTGTACTGGAAGCTGTATAATGGTAATCCCAGTTTGACCATTGGATTAGCATCGGATGGTTGGCATACTTGGGCTTCAAAACGCGAATGATTTCAGGCAATGCTTTGGACGCAAAATAATTAAAATTGTCTGCCTGCATTTTTTGCATCTTGGCAACATCCCATTTTGTTGTGTCCCTCAACTTTTGATTAATGGAAATGTTTCGGGCATGCTCAAATTTACCTGTATAATAGTAAGGATAATCAGATCCGGCTGATCGTTGATTGGATGAAGTCACATAACCGGATACGGGATTTTCTATATAGGGATTTTGATCTCTGGGTATGTACTGATCCCAATCTCCTGCCGGATTGGAAGCAGGTTCTACAAACCGGCCATCTTCTTTTTGCCGGATGGGAAATAGACCATTTACATACAACGCAATTTCTCCTGTTTTGGAAGCAAAAATAAAATTCTGTGCGGGGGTGTTGAAATGCCTCAAAGCTTGTTTGAATTGTTCTTTATTCTGACTTTTCATCACATCGATAAAAGTCATAAATTCTGCTTCATTTTTTACGTCTACAGGCAGCCATCTTACAGCTATATCGGATTTTCCATCATTGGATTCAAAACGAACTACACCCTTGTCAATAAAAAGGATGGTATCCATTACATCCGGCATATTTTTTACTTTGATCGGCTTGATCACTTTTCTCGTTTGCTTTTGGCCATCTCCCGAACGATAAGCGGATTTTGAATCGTCTGTCCACGAAACCCAGAAAAGATCTTCGACGTCATGGGAAACATTGGTTTCTCCCCATGCAATATGATCGTTAAAGCCGATCATGATGCCCGGAAATCCGGGAAAAGAAACACCATATGCATTAAACTGCGGTGTTACTATGTGTTCTTCCATCCATATGGAAGGCAGACTCAAACTGAGGTGCGGATCATTGCAAAGTATGGCATTGCCACTCAACGATTTTACGGGAGATACTGCCCAGTTGTTGCTGCCAATGCCCTTTGTCCTGTTTTCATAAAAATATTGGTAAAAGGGGCCTTTTACAATAGAATCTGGAGCTTCATTTGTGTATTCATTTTTGAAATTGTATTTTCTCTCATAGGGAATTACCGGATATCCTCCATCGTTTTGTTCCGGATAAAATTCGTCAAACATTTTTCTTCCCAATACCGCCAGGCTATTAGTCGATTCCAAATCGTCAGACCTTCCGCACAATACATCTGCCATGGAACTATAAACCAATGCACTTTTTTTGATTGTCCACAATTCAGGTTTAAAATCCAGTAATTTGTATTCCAGGGGATAATCCTCCGGTTTTAACTGCTTAATATATGCATTCACACCATCTACATACCTTTGAAGCAGCTTCATGGATTCGGGGTGTTTCGCCCAGGCTATGACGGCGTTTTCAGCAGTAGTTTCTATGAGGCTTCGGTTTCGGGATTTATCATACGGCAGTGTTATGGGGCCCATAACTTCTGACAGTCGGCCTTGCGCAGCCCTTGTCATAAAGTCCATTTGAAAAAGCCTGTTGGCTGCTTCTGTATAGCCCTGCAGAAATAAAGCATCTTCCATAGAAGAAGCAAAAATGTGAGGAACCCAGCGATCGTCGTAAATGATAGATGATTTTTGAATGCCTTCCAAGTTCAGGACTTCATCACTTTGTAGTTTGGAGGCAGTATTGTTCCAAATTCCACTCATGGGATGAAGAAAATGGGCTAGCGGGGGCAGTGGATTTCCCGGAATCTGAATTTTTCCATCCAACAATAAAACTAACCCAACATGCAAACATATACTGTTTCCAAAAATATCGTGCAACACACATAATAACAATTAAA
>CALJKQ010000024.1 GCA_937973565.1 uncultured Saprospiraceae bacterium
CTACACGACGCTCTTCCGATCTTAGGATAGGCTTATTCTGTTGTCGCAGTATATAGGCGATTTTATGCCACTGGCCCAGGTGAATGGGTTTTGGGGGCTGAGTTTAATTGCGTTTATTTGTAGTAATTTTTCACATAGAAGCTGACCTGTATTCATAAATTCCTGATTTCGATGAGTATTAAACAAAGTTACAAAATTTACATCAACGAGGTACAAGTATTGCTGATTTCAAGTTCGTTGGTGGAACAATATTCTGCCAATGCTTCCACTTTGATAGTAGCCTACATGGGAAAGGTCAAACTTTTGATCAACTACATTGATATGTGTGAAAAATCGCCCAGGTTTGATACCCTCATCATCCACTTCGAGGATTTCAACGAATTGAAAAAAGACTTTTTATCGCTTTACGAAATCAATGAGGCAGGCGGAGGACTGATACAGAATGACTTTGGTGAATTTCTGTTCATTTTCAGAAGGGGATTCTGGGATCTTCCCAAAGGCAAAATCGAGCAGGGAGAGACCAAAAAACAAGCCGCCATCAGGGAGGTAATCGAAGAAACTGGGTTGAAAAAAGTGGAGTTGATTCGCAAAATAGGCGTCACCAAACATACGTTTAGAAATCGATTGGGTAAACGCATTATCAAAAAATCCCACTGGTATTTGATGCAAAGTCAAAAACAGGAATTAACACCCCAGACTTCTGAAGACATAGAAACAGCCGTTTGGATGCACATAGCGGATTTTAGAAAAGAATGCCATCCGGTGTACAAAAACATTGTAGAAGTGCTGGATGAATATGAAAAAGTTTAATTATGATTTTAACTTTAATTTAGGATTTTACTTTTAAACGATTCACTACTTACGTGATCAAAAAGGAAACTTTCCATTAAAAATACTGCAACATGAAAACACGTTTTATTTTATTTTTAATACTGGCATGTTGGGCTTCTTTGGCCTATAGCCAGGAACAGACCGGTGTGGATTCTACCGGCTTACCGGGTGATAATTTCAGCCTTCAGGGAGCTCTTCAATTGTTCAGAGAGGCAGATTCTCCTGAAGCATTCGAAAAAGCAATCAATCTGGAGTCCAATCACGTCAACAATCTCGATCTCAACGAAGATGGTGAAACAGACTATGTGCGTGTGGAAGATCGCTCCAAAAATGATATGCACGTACTGGTGCTGCAAGCGGTAGTGGGAGACAACGATGCACAGGACATAGCTACCATTGAGATCGAAAAGACCGGTAAGGAAGAAGCCATGCTCCAAATCATTGGCGATGAAGACATCTACGGTGAAGAAGTCATTGTGGAACCTACTGAAGAAGCAGAAGACAAGATGGATGGCAAAGGACCTTCATTTCGCCCGGAAGACCACATGGCCATTGTTGTCAACGTATGGGCATGGCCATCGGTCAGGTTTGTGTATGCGCCTGTTTACCGACCCTGGGTAAGCCCATTTCGATGGAGGGTGTATCCGGTTGGTTGGAGACCCTGGAGACCCCTGGGTTGGAGCGTTTTCCGTCCCTTTCACGTGCGATACCACCGCCATTACCCTGTTGTACATGTACACAGAACCATCCACGCCAGAGCTATCTACAAGCCCCATAGAACAAGTTCGGTTACGGTAAAGACAAGACATTCCACCAGAATTGGCAATTACAGGGTTACCAGGACCAAAACAACCCACACGGGACCCAAAGGTAATTCGGTAACCAAAAACACAACCACCGTTAAAAAAGGCGGCGAAATAAAAGGAAAAAAGACTACGGTCAGAAGAGGACGAAGATAAAAAAAAGGGAAGTTTTTACTTCCCTTTTTTTATTGTTTAATCGAATTCCAAAGCTTCCAGATTATATACCCGGATATCAATGCCAGACCAAAACATACGGCCATTGATGTGGTCTGCCCGTAAAGCAGGTATCCAAGTCCAAAAAGTAAACCATAGACCAGAAAGCAGCCAAAAATCATGGCGAGGATCTGGTTCGATAACTTCCCGGTGCCCAGTTCCGATTCCGTGATCATGCCCTGAGCGGCAGCTTTCTTAATGATAGGCTTCCAGCCGGTGGGATTGGGTTTGATCTTTTTCACAAAATCCAACAACACGCCCTCTGCCGTAGGTTGGGTCAGCAGCGCAGCAGCAATCCAGCTAAGATTTGTAACTACCACACTGATGATGAGCTTTTCATAAAAGACAAGGTCGTGCGCAAAATCCATCTGAAGAATCAGGGCCAGTAAAAAAGAAACTACCATTGCGGTTATTTCACTGATGGCATTGACGCGCCACCAAAACCACCTCAGTATAAAGAGTAAGCCGGTTCCTGCACCGATCTGCAGTATGATGTCGAAACTTTGTTTGGCATTTTCCATCAATAAAGCCGCACCGGCGCCCAAAAACATCAGCACAACAGTGGATACCTGTCCCACTCTTACCAACTCCTTCTGATCGGCACCTGGCTTATAAAACCTGCTGTACAAATCATTGACGATGTATGAACTGCCCCAATTCAAATGGGTACTCAGGGTGCTCATCAGGGCTGCAATCAAGGCGGCAATGACCATGCCCATCAAACCCGATGGCAAAAACGACAACATCGCAGGGAAGGCCAGATCGTCCTTCACAAATTGGGGATCCAAATTGGGAAATTTAGTGGCTATATCACTTACATTGGGAAATACAACCAGGGAAGCCAACGCAATCAGAATCCAGGGCCAGGGACGCAATGCATAATGCGCTATGTTGAAGAGCAAGGTGGCAGTTACCGCATTGGTCTCGTCTTTGGCAGATAGCATGCGCTGGGCAACGTAACCACCTCCCCCGGGTTCAGCGCCCGGATACCAGGTACTCCACCACTGCACGGCTATGGGAATGATGAACAAGCTGATCATCATTTCCTTGTTGTCGAAAGAAGGAATCATGTCCATTTTGCCTTTGACGGCTTCATGTGCCAGTAAGTTATCCAGGCCACCAATCTCAGGCATGTTGACGATGTAAATGCAAGCCCATACCATGCCGATCATTGCCACGATGAACTGGAAAAAATCGGTATACAGTACACCTCTCAAACCACCAAAAGAAGAATAGATCACCGTAATTACAGAAACAATGAGTACCGTCTCAATAGCTCCCATACCCAGCAAAATACCTGCTATTTTGATACCCGCCAGCATAACGGTTCCCATGATGAGCACATTGAAAACTACGCCGAGGTAAAAGGCTCTGAATCCCCTTAATAATCTTGCTTCCGCTCCACTGTAGCGCAATTCGTAAAATTCAAGATCAGTCGTTACAGCCGATCTTCTCCACAATCTGGCATATACAAAAACGGTGAGCATGCCGGTCAGCAGAAAGGCCCACCATGCCCAGTTTCCGGCAACACCATTGACCCTCACAATGTCTGTTACCAAATTGGGTGTATCCGCCGAAAAAGTGGTAGCTACCATCGAAATACCCAGCAACCACCAGGGCATTTTTCTCCCCGATAGAAAAAATTCGTCGCTGCTCTGTCCCGATTTTTTGGCCACAGCCAATCCAATGATCAGGGTGATGATAAAAAACAGGACAATGATGATCCAATCTGTTTGGCTTAGTTGCATGGTTTTGATGTTTGGGTAAAAATAGTTAAATGAAATGGCTTGTCTAAACCTTTTTGAAAATTACCTCACTTTGATCTCATCGATAAAGACCCATGGTGTGTTTCCTTCTCCCGGCAATCCTTCAGGGATCAATTCCTTATTGGGAATTTCAAGTTGAATGGTTTTCCCTTTGATGGCATGGATTCCAATACTGAGCTTATGGACATTGTCCTCCACGTTGATTTTGATATCCGCAATTGGCAACGGCTTTCCATCACACCACAAACGGAGGGTTTCTACTTTTGGACAATGGATCCATTGGTTTGGATTGTGGTAAAAATTCAATTCTATCGTCTCCACAGTCTCCGGTTCTTCGAAGTGAACGGTAAAGTTCAGGTCTTTTTTGTTGAACCCCATCCATCCTTCTTTATGCGAATCTTTTTTACCCTGAATACCATCACAGAGGGTAACCGGACCAAAGGCTTTATAACGATCGTCGGGTGAAACCCCCATTTCTATAATTTGACCTGCTGCTTTGTGCCATTGGATGTCGAATTCCAGAAAGTTGTTCGCCGGATCTTTGGCAGATTCTGCCCTGATACTGCAGCTTTCCTTTATAGACATAGTGCCTGTAAAATCCTTCACTTGATTTTCGTCTTTATATACACGGATGGTGTTCTTTTTTGCTTTGGTGCTTAAGCGCAAGTCGATACCCCTGCCTGGAGGCTTAGCAATTTCGTAAAAGAGTTCATACCGCTTATCCGCTGCCGGGATTTTGTTTTCTCTCCAAAAACGGTAGTGATCATCCAGCCTTCCTACATAATCGCTGAAGTTCTTTTTACCAGGATCCGTCCAGCCCACTTCTGCCAGCGCCGTCATTCTGGGCAATACCTGATACCACACCCTATTCGGACAATCCAGGTACTCTGTCCAGACATTGCCCTGGGTACCCAGGA
>CALJKQ010000025.1 GCA_937973565.1 uncultured Saprospiraceae bacterium
CCATTAATTTACGAATAGAAGTAACCGGAAATGGCGATCCCTCTGTGATGAGTCCCCCTAAGCTGAAAATACCTTCAGTGCTGGAAGCTTATCCCCCAAAATTGATACACGAAGAAAGCCGTATTCAAAATCAGGAGTGGGTTCATCAGCACATTTGGGAAGTGCCTATTACTGCCAGCGATACAGGACACTTTGCCATTGAAGTACTTTTTGAGTATTTTGACACTGAGCAAAAATCCTATAAAAAATTAGACCTTGAGCCTCTCAAAGTAGAGGTTGTTGCCGGCAATAGCCGGGTAAATTCAGATCAGCCTGACCTTCCGACAAAGCGAGGCCTGAATATGTATCTGGTTGTCGGATGTACGCTCATTGGTTTAGCTGTTGGAGCCTTTGTTTATTTCTCGAGGAAAAATCAACCACAAGAAAAAAATAAAGGTCCCAACCCCGCAATAGATCATCATGTTGAGTCTCAAATCCAACCTTCCGGGGCTGTGGATCGTTTTGATTCTTTGGAGACTCTACTGCAGCAGGGACGGATTTACAAGTTATCAGAATCCTTGTCATCTATGATCAATGAAGATTTACAGGCTAAATTGGGTCTGGATAAAGAACAAATGGTACTGCACTTAATTATACAAAAGCTGAAACAAAAAGGAGGAGATGCCACTTTAATATCATTGTACACCTCCATCAGGCATGAATTGGAAGCATCCCTGTATGCCAAAATGACTATTGGTGATCCTGAAAAACTATTGTCAAAAAGTAAAGAATTTTTGACACGTTTGGGAAGCCTGCCATAAAACAACTCATATGAAAAACACACATCAGAACAGCCGCCTGTTGACTACAAAGTTGAAATTATATGTATGGATAATATCAATGGGTTTATCCCTACACCTGATGGCTCAACCAGCCAATGATGATTGTGATGGTGCCCGTGTAATTACAGATCCCACCAGTTATTGTTCGGGCAAAACAGAATTTACACTAACCGGAGCGACAGATTCGGGTTATGGCCCATCAGGTTGTTGGGACGGCGCCTCAAATGATGTTTGGTTTTCCTTTACAGCAAAAGCCACCGGTGTAAACATCGTAGTAAATGGAAGAAACATTGGTTCGTCATTAAGAAATCCTCAGGCCACACTGTATTACGGTATTTGCGGTGGTACCATTCAAGAGTTAGAATGCCAGACGGATGCCACCAATGGGGGTGGAATTGCCCTGGTAGAAAACGGATTGATCATTGGTGCCACCTATTATATTAGGGTGAGTGGCAGAGCCAATGGCACAGGAAACTTTCAGTTGTGTATCACCAACTTTAACCCTCCTGTGACACCGGGTCAGGATTGTCCAACAGGTGCAATCTTATGCGATAAAAGTTCGTTTGTTGTTCAATCATTGACAGGGAGTGGATCTTTACCCAACGAAGGTCGGGGAACCTGTCTGGAACCTGTAGCCGGCAGCCAAAGCGAAGATCAGTCTACCTGGTTGCGCTGGACGGCGGCCAATAATGGAACACTTACCTTTGACATTACCCCGTTGAAAGAAGGCGATGATATTGATTTTGCCCTGTATGAACTCCCCGGTGGCATAGATGATTGTGTAAATAAAAAAGTGATTCGTTGCAATGCAACCTCCTGCGATGGCCCTACCGGCTTAAATCTGACTTCCAATGACCTCACAGAAGATTTCAATTGTGAACCCGGAGAAGACCGGTATGTCAAATTTATTGATATGGTGGAAGGAAAAAGCTACGGATTACTCATCAACAACTTTGACAATACCGGCATCGGATTCAGGATTCAATGGGGAGGGACAGGTGAGTTTCTGGGACCTAAACCCGATTTTACCATTGACCCATTGTCCGGCCTGAGATGCGATCAGGATTTTACGGTTACGGATGCATCTTTCTACGCCAATGGAACCCTGACATCGTATGAATGGAACTTTGGTTTACGGGCTATACCGGAGAAAGCGGAGACAAAAGGTCCACATCAAATCAATTACAGTTCTTTTGGTGATAAGTTTATCAGCCTGACCGTAACCAGCGACAAAGGCTGCAAGGTTACGGTTGTGAAATCCCTTTATGCAGAGCCTTGCTGTGAAGACCTCGAACCATTTACACTTACGCCCACCATTACCATTCCTGCCTGTAATGGAGGTGATGATGGCAGTGTAACCGTTGCTGCCACAGGTGGTACCCCAGAATACTTTTTTAAGTTTGATGAAGGAAATTATTCACCTCGAACCACCTATAGACAGCTGTCTTCGGGAAATTATGAAATTGCCATTGTGGATATCAAAGGATGCCGTGATTCGATTACCGTTTTTGTTGGCGAACCTGACCCCATCATCGTAGATGCCGGACCTGACCAGGATATTGAGCTGGGAGACAGCACACAACTGGATGGAAGTTATTTTCCTGTGAATGCCGGGGATAGCATTTGGTGGTCCCCGCCTCGGGGTATCCGGGATATAAATGCACTGGATGCTTTCACAACCCCTCCCGGCACTACCACTTATGTGTTATCCGTACTTACAGACGAAGGTTGCCTGGTGCAAGACAGCCTTGCAATCAGGGTTACGGTTGACCGGACAGTTTTTACTCCAAACATCATGCTGGCCAATGGCAATGGCGGTCCCAACAACTTTTTTAATGTTTTGGGTAAAAAAGCAGTCAAAACTCTTGAAATACTTGAGATCTACGACCGTTGGGGAAATAAATTATTCAGTGGTCGCAATATTGATCCCATTGACATGAGCGCAGGATGGGATGGCTTCTTCAATGGTAGTCCGGTAGAACAGGGTGTTTATACGTGGTTGGCCCATGTTCTGTATCTGGATGATGTAGTAGAAATTAAAACCGGAGACTTAACAGTAATCCGCCAATAAATGACCTCAGGTAGTTAATAATCATTTACATCACTTTTGAAGCTTACATTTTTTCAAAACAGGAAGACTCGATCGACATTTGATTCCACTCATTAAAACAATGTCGTAAAGTCACTATTTCAACGAATTGATCCAGGCAGCGATCTTAAGTCCATCCGATTTTGGAACCGTGGGCATGGGGGCCATTTCTGTAGCATAGCCCGGCCAGTTGGACGGTTCGGGCTTCCAAATGAGTTGAACTATTTTTTCGTTGCTATACTTCCTGGCAGCAATATCTTTGAATGATGGGCCAATTTGCTTCTTGTTGGCATTGTGACATGATGTGCAAGTGTACTTGGTTAAAAGAGGTTTTACCTCCGCTTCAAGGCTGGCTGTAGCCGATTTCTTCAAGCCGGCAGATGAACCCTTCTTTGCTGGTGGAACAGGTTTGAAACTGTATTTTTTATACTCCGAGGCTGGTGGTATTTTCCCTTCCGGAATGGCATTGAGCGTGTAGTAAACCGTAGGATGCAGCAAGGGTTTGCCTTCTGTGTCTTTGATGTCTCTCAAATTGAGCTCATGGATATGGTATCTGACCCTGTTGCCAATGGAGATTCGAAGTTTAATACCATCTTCACTCCATTTAACACCATCAATTTTGAGCGGTTGTCTGTTGATCGGTGGGCTGCCATATACAGGATGGTATTTATAAATAAAACTGTAGGCTTCAATTTGTCCTAAATCTTTAACATCTATGATTTTTGCAGGCTTCGTAAATTCGATTTCAAAACCATCGGTTGTAGCTTTCACCGATTTCATTTCAAAAGGCATTTTGCCGGTCCATTCCAGGCGCTGAATCCCTTCGTCTTTGGTACCTGCTGATCCCCAGCCACGGTTGGTTTCACCTACGATGAGTGAGCCGTCGTGCGCCCAATCCATTCTCAAAACACCGGACTGAAAATTGTTTCTAAAGTCAAAAGCAGCTCCCTGGTATTCGCCATTTATTTTTTCCAAAAATACCCTCATTATTTTGCTTTGACCCTGATCTCCCACAAACAGCTGGCCTTCAAAAGGACCAAACATTCCACCTGTTTTGTCCTGCTTGATTTCTGCATTGCTCACGCCCAGGATGCCATGAGGCAACCACACTGCCGGTACCTGAACTTCAGGAAATTTTTGTTTGAGTTCATAAAATGTTTGAGGTATCTCCTTTTCCTTGTTCTCAGGCTTGATGTATTTGCCATATTTGTTTTTTTCCTGTCTGGGACTCACCTTAGCATAAAGTGAATCCACAGAAAGTTTAACCGGTGAATTGTCCAATTTACCTGTCCATTTCAAACCGGCAGGGTGGCCTGTAAATGCTCCTTTTTTAACATGCCAAATGGCACCTGAGCCAATCCAGTCACCCTGGTTGTCGTCATAAAACATTTCTCCGTCGATCATACCTATGCCGCAGGGAGATCTCATACCGGTAGCCCATGGTTCCATTTTACCATCAGGACTGATTTTCATGGTCCAACCACGCATGGGGACCCTGCTTTCGCCTCTCCACCATTCTTCGTCTCCAAATGCCACATTGGCTGTAACATAAAAACTTCCATCGTTGCCTATGACCGGACCAAAGCTGTATTCATGGTAATGCCCACTCAACGGCCAGGCATAAATGGTTTCATAAACATCGCAATAACCATCACCATCCGTATCCTGCAGTCTGGTCAACTCGCCGCGCTGTGCAGCATACAAGGAGCCCTGGTGATACACACAACCCAGCGGTTCATGCAAACCCGATGCAAAAAGGGTATAATGCGGTGGCTGTCCTCCGGCACCTTCTATGTTGCTGATGACCCAAACATCACCTCTTCGGGTAGCAACAGCTACTGAACCATCAGGCAAAGCAGCCACTCCCCCACCCTCTATAAGCACATTTTCAGGGGTAGGTACGGTTTTGATTGCATAATAATCGTCCTCACCCGGAACCCGGAGAGCAGCCTTATCCACGGGAGGAGCATCCGGGTCGTCCTGAGCATGAGATACAACAGGAGAAATTAGGTATAAAACAAAAGCGATTAATATATATCTGTATTGGATCATGATTTCCTTATTTGAGTATTACCAGTAAATTTTATAACGAATGGGCGAAACACTCACACCTGTAAAGAGTTCCGCATATCCATCGGCTCTTCGCAATGAGGCTCCAGCCGGATCTGATAGTTCAATGAAGTATCGACCATTGATCAAATACATGCCATTGTCCATTTTCTGGATTTCGCTACCGTAGGCAATTCTGCACCGCGCACCCTGCTTTGGATTTTCAATTTTAATCTCTCTTATCAAAGCATTCTCCATGGCATCGGGAAATGACGAATCATGAATTTTCATACCCTCCAATTCATAATGAAAAATTGGTGCGCCACTGGACTTGTCAATGGTATAACCTCTTGACCTGAAACTGCCCTCCTCGTACATTTTGGGGTGCGGACTGGAAGCATCATCTACCACATCGATTTGGGGTTCGTAGGTAAGGTAAACAACATCACCCAGGGGTTTAAATGAACCATCTCCTCTATCGTGCCACATAGGCGTAGCATCCACAAATTCGCCTCTCCACACACAAGCCAGTGTACCATTGCCGTTGTTGTAAACATAATGGATACCGCAAGGATCACCGACTCCCACCGTATGGGTTAAGCGCTGGCTGCGCTGTCCGTTGAAATCAAGGAATGCCCTCAGTATTCTGGGTTTGTTTTCCGGACTTACCAAAATGGGATAAGTGGTCTCTCTGGGTTGAAGAGAAGACCTTGCATGTATTGGGTGAACTGCCAACTTATTGGATTCGAAAAAGATACCAATGGCGGGAGGCAGCCAGGCGTCTGCTCTGCAGAAATAGACATCAATCTTGTGTTTTCCTGCCTTCAGATCCAGGGTCGATTTAGCCGGACGATCCCAATCCCAGGCTCTGGATATTTTTTTAACCAACTGATCATCTATATAGATGGCCAGATTTCCGTTGTAAATGGTTGAAATATAATAAGTGTCGTCCAAAGGTACCTGTAAGTCTCCCGTCAACTGCAAGGCAAAAAAATCTTTTACCGGTGAAACATCCCAGGTGATGCCTTCAGGAGACTTACCGGTAAGATCTGGTTTTTTGGTCTTAAAATCATCGTCAAATTCATAAGGGCCTTTCCAGTATTTGTAAGTGACACTGGCTACCTCTACTCTGGCATCTTCAAAGGTTCTGTACCTTATATTTCTGAAAGCTACCGCCCCATGATCTCCCTGTATCATAAGCGGGCCTTTTACAACTTCATTATTTACTATGGGTCCTCCTGTAGGCTGTGGTACTTCTACATTCAGATGAACCACCTGATCATTGATCATAACCTTATTGAAGCGGGCATTTTTGATTTTTTTGCCATTGGCATCAAATCGAGGACCTGTAAATGAAATGAACATTTTTTGCCAAATACCCGGAGGTCTGGCCGCATTTACCAGCGGAGCCTTTCCCGCATAAGCTGTTTTAGGATCCGATTCCCAATTGCGATAAATACCACCCAGATCGGTAAAATCCGGAACAGCCTTGCCCCAGCTATCATATAGTTGCACTTCATATCTGCCCTGGAGGTAAACACCACTGTTGCTTCCGGCAGGCATTAAAAATTCAAACTCCAGATCAATGTCCTGATGCTCCATTACCGTTACAAGGGGGCTATTGTGATTGGCATCATTGTCGTTGACCAGCACACCCGTACCCTCAGTATAAGTCAAATGATGATGATTTTTATCCCTTGTAAATGGGCTGGTTGCTGATCCCGCAACTTTCCAGTTCCCTGATTGAGGTCTGAAAGAAGACAGATCATTGATTGGCCAAGGCATCATTTGCTGGCCTTTAAGCTGGTTGAGTGCCACAAAAAAAAGGGCAATCAGGCTAATGGAAGAAAGTAGCTTTATCATGATTTGAATTGACGGATGCAAATATGCCAAATAAATATAAGGTCAGAAACAGAAAGATACTTTTTGCTGAAAAAAACGCCAATTGGCAAATGAAGGGTTTATTTTTGCATAAATTCCATTGGATGCCCAATAAAAGATCCCTGTTTCTCCGTCATGTGGCCCAAACCAGTCCCTGGCCTATGATCATTGACATAGACAGAGCGGAAGGAATGTATCTTTACGACACTGATGGTAAAGCTTACCTGGATTTTGATTCCGGTTTTTCGGTTAGTTCTCTGGGGCACAGACACCCCGCAGTAATAGCAGCCCTGGAGCAGCAAATGACTAAATACCTTCACACCACCGTCTATGGTGAGCACATTCAATCACCTCAAATTCAGTTTGCTTCGAAGTTTTCTGAAGCTATGGACGGTGCATTTGAAACGATCTACTATACCAACAGTGGCTCTGAAGCCGTGGAAGTCGCCATCAAAGCAGGTAGAAAAAACACCGGAAGGTACAAGGTTCTTTCCTGTAAACAGGCCTACCATGGCAGCACTTTGGGCGCCGAAAGCCTCAGAAGTGACATCTCCTATACTTCTGCCTTTATGCCCGGACTTCCCGGAGTAGATCATATAGCATTCAACGATTTTGCATCTTTGGATAAAATTGACCCGAGCATTGCAATTCTGATCATGGAGGTTGTACAGGCAGAAGCCGGTGTGATCACAGCCGATAAGGATTGGTTGATTGAAGTACACAAGCGATGCAAAGATCATGGCGTAATGCTGGCATTCGATGAAATTCAGACCGGATTTGGGAGAACAGGCAAATTGTTTGCACATCAACATTACGGAATACATCCTGATTTACTTATTATGGCCAAGGCAATGGGTGGCGGCATGCCGATTGGGGCCGTGGCTGGTAGTCACAGAGTGATGAGCTGTTTTATGCAAGACCCACCCTTGGGGCACATCACCACTTTTGGTGGACACCCCATGAGTCTGGCCGCTTCCATTGCTGTGCTCGATCAATTGATCCATAGCCAATTGATGGCGGAGGTAGAGCACAAAGTAGCGCTGTTTAAACAGCATCTTCAACATCCTTCCATTGAGGAAATTAGATCGGCAGGTCTTCTGATGGCTGTAAAATTGAAGCAAGCCTCAAAGCTGGTTGATGTGGTTACACAATTGTTGCAAAAAGGAGTTATGACAGATTTCTTCTTATTTAACCAGGATAGTTTTCGGATAGCACCTCCGCTCGTCATTGAACCCCATCATATTGAAGAAGGCTGTGGGATTATCCGGGATGTCCTCGACGAGGTTTGCGGTTAAAATCGAATTTCAACGCTTAAGCCCATGCCCGAAAATCACCAACGGGAAATATTTGATAGTGCTGATTGCTGTCATCATCAGAGAACCCCTTACGCGAGTAGAAAACAAAACCAAGTCTCATTTTTGCCAATTGATACCGCAGAATCCATCGTTTGTCTAGAATTAGATTAAAAAAAATAAAAATTGATCCACCCTGCTTATATTTAGGTAATTTTTTTAAATCCAAAATAGGAGATTATGCATCATATATCCTGGTTTGAAATTCCTGCGAGCGACATCGACAGAGCGCAACAATTCTACGAAGCAATTTTTAATACCAAGCTGATCACCATGGATAATCCGGGATTAAAAATGCGAATGTTCCCGGTGGAGGATATGATGAATGATACTACCGGTGCTTTGGTATATCATCCGGATTTTTACCAACCGTCTGAGCGAGCGGGTTGTCTGCTTTACCTCAATGCCAATCCTGATTTGCAAGACGTTTTGGATCGCATCGAAAGTCATGGTGGAAAGATTAGTGTTCCCAAAACCCAGATCAGTCCGGAGTATGGCCATATGGCCGTATTTATAGACACAGAAGGGAACAGAATTGCGTTGCATTCGGTATCATGAGCACAACTACTTACGATTGGACAAAATTTACCAAACGAATTTTGATTGATACCACATTGGAGCAGGCCTATTTTTCCTTTGCCAGCAGAAAGGGTATGGAAAGCTGGTTTCTCAGGCTTTGTGAATACAAAAGAAATGACATCAATTTGAATCCGGAAGAATTGGCCATTGCAGGGGATATCTACAAATTCTTGTGGCACGGCTGGCCTGATAGTACAGTAGAAAACGGAAGCATCATTTTGGCTGATGGCTGTAAAAACTTTGGATTTACCTTCAACGGCAATGGGGCCAATTCGATGGAGGTCTTTATTGAGCTTTCGGAGATGAATACAGGGTGCATGGTAGCACTGACGCAAATCAACATCCCCAATGACATCGATTCTATGGCTCATTGGCATCTGGGTTGTCTTGAGGGATGGACCTTTTATTTGACCAATCTTAAATCCATCCTGGAGGGTGGGATTGATTTGCGCAATAAAAATTCCGCCATAAACGGCGTAATTAATGCCTGATAAAAGAACCTTAATTTTAACACATACGTTTAATATATTAGAATCAAAACATATTTATAATGAGATCCCTTTTCACTGTTTTTTCAATTTTCTTTTTAGTTGCCAATCTTCAGGCTCAGCTGGTTAGTCCGCCGAGTGGCGACAATCAAACTTGTGAAGTAAAACAATACATGGGCAGTATAGCCAATGTAAGTGTAAAATATAATAGTCCCGGCGTTAAAGGCAGAAGCGGAAAAATTTGGGGTGATTTGGTACCCTGGGGCTTGGAGAAAAACAACATTGGCAGTGCCAAGGAAATACCATGGAGGGCTGGTGCCAATGAAAACACCGTCATTTCATTTTCTCATGACATGAAGGTCAACGGTAAAATGATTCCGGCCGGCAGTTATGGTTTTCACATTATTCCTCAGAAAGATATGCCCTGGATACTTATTTTCAACAAGACATATACAGCCTGGGGAAGTTATTCATACGATCCCAAAGATGATGCACTCAGGGTTGAAGTGAGTCCAGTCGCTGCTCCATTTATGGAGTGGTTGACATACGAATTTACAAATCGCAAACCTGAAGCCACTACCCTTCAGCTGAGATGGGAAAACATTGCCATTCCAATGGAAATAACGCTTCCCAACGGCAATGACCTATACATAGCAAAGTTCAGAGAAGATTTAAAAGGCAGCAGAGGATTTTACTGGCAAAACTTTGTTGAAGCTGTCAATTTCTGTGTAAGCAATAACACCAATTTGGATCAGGCGCTGGTTTGGGCAGATCAGGCAATTTCCGGTACTTTTGTTGGGCAGAAGAACTTTACTACCCTTTCGGCCAAAGCAGCAGTTTTGGAAAAAATGGGTAAAGCACTGGAGGCGGAAGCTATGATGGATCAGGCTGTGAAACATCCCACTGCCGACGTAATTCAAATTCATGGCTATGGTCGTCAATTATTAAATGCAGGAATGAAGGACAAAGCCCTTAAGATATTTGAATATAATTACCAACACCATAGTGGTGACTGGCCCTCTCCTGCCGGTATGGTGAGAGGTTTGTCTGCCAATGGCAAGTATAAGGAAGCGTTGGAAATTGCAGAAAAGGCACTTTTGGTTGCCCCTGATGAAGCCAATAAAACCTTCCTGAAATCCGCCATCGAAAAACTCAAAATGGGCAAGGATATGAACTAACGATCCCGCAATCTTAGATTGCGGGAAAATTGATCGGCAGGTCAATTTAGTTAGTGTACCGCGCTGATAACCAGCGCGGCTTAAAGAAATTGATGCATGAAACAACTTTCGCTTTATGATAAACACAAGCGTCTCTATAAAGTAATTTTAGGTGGATTATGCATTTTAATTTTTGCAAGTTGCAACCAAGGAGTAAAGAAATCTAATATTGATTCTTTAATAAGTAAAAGTGCAAATCTGCCTGACACTCTTAAGCAATCAAAAGCCAACAATAATTTTTACGGATCTGAGCTTATATCTGATATAAAAAACAAGCATAATCATGCACCTAAAGCTGAGATAATTCTTGATAGCATCGGCTACAATGGATATATGTTTGATCATGACGGTCAATATTTAGGAATCATAAACAATGAAATTGTAAGAAGCAGAGAGCCAGAAGTGGATTTTAGCCCGGATGTGAAGAATGATAATAATTATATACAAGTAACCAATAATAGATCTTATCTACAAGAGTGTCTAAAGAAAATTGGTTTTAAAATACCTTCGCAAGTATTGAAGAAAGCTATTATGATTTCTCCTAATACGAAGGGAAATATTTCATTTAATACTGATATTTATACTAACAAAATTGCAGGATATACCTACCAAATTGGGGTTACAATATTCGATAAAGATAATTGTGAGATCAATTACAGACTGGTTAAGATTTACGATTATAAAAGTTGTCTTTTACGAATATTAACTGAAAAGGAAGTAGGGGGTAATTTAATTTTGAGCAAAAATCAAAGTATTGGTTTTTCAACATTTATAAAATCTACCTGTGATTCATATGAGCCTGATTTCTTTTTAGAACATGAACGTTTTACAAATTTTCAAACCGGATACCAGTTTGATTTCTTTCCAATAGACACAATCATATATCCTGAATATATTCGATCTAATTTTGCGTTTTTAGAATTAAGAGATTCTGTGTTCAAGTATTTTTACTTTAATTCCCCGAAATTTCTCCGAGTCGTAGTTGAACCTTATGATCGAAATATTTATATAAAGGAATATGATACAGAAAAGGATTTGGGTGGGAAATATGAACAACTAGATTTTATTCGATCTTTAACTAATGGAAAATTGCCGAACGGTAATGTCGAAAATTATAAAATGTATCGTTTATTGAATCATTAAATACATTTTTTACTTCAAATTTATATGTCTTTGTGTAGTTCTTGGCAATTTTTTGAATTATATTTATTTATCAAACAACAATCAACCTACCATGACTAAAACAGCAAAAATATCCATCACTTTAACCTGGGTATTTCAAATACTCACTGCTCTTATCCACAGTGCCAGTTTTTTTGTGGATCAGGTGCCAACCAATGAAACAGAAAGACAATTGGTGGAACTTATGCAAACCTATAAAGCGGATTTGGGAGCCGGTTATCACAGGACGATGGAGGAATTATACACTTCTGTAAGTGCGTGCCTGACACTCTTCTGTTTATTCGGGGGTTTGATGACGTGGTATCTTTCAAGGAATTTAAATGATGTTAAGGTCCTGAAAGGCGCAATGGCCATTAATGCTTTTACTTTTGGGATTGCCTTTATTGTGATGCTATATTTTGCCTTCCTGCCACCCATTGTGTGCATTGGACTTATTTTCTTTTCTGCCCTTTCGGCTACCCTAACTTTAAAATAAAAGAGCTAGAAACGGCATTTTTTCGCATTTCTATTATAATTTTTGGTTTAACAACAGAATATTTTTTGTTTTTAAGTAAATATTACTTACTTTTATATTAAACCAAAACAAGACATCATGATTACACAGCGCGATGATGATTACTTGATATGTAAAGAATATCAGGAAAGAATCGACCAAAAATCTGCGGAATTCCCGGGATTTATCACTTTTCAACACCCCAACGGCAATCACTATTTTGCCTGGGTAAATGGAGATGAAATCATAATGCGATCAGAAGCCTATCCGGATGAAGAACGGATGGTAAGAGGCATTAAAGCCATACTCAAGAATAAAGACATTCCTCAGCGATATAAAGTTGAAGAGGCGCATGGCGTTTATTTCCTGCTTTTGTTTGGAGGTGGAGACCACCAGGAACACACAGGAAATATGGAGTCTCATAATGAGATCGGAAGATCCTGTCCTAAAAAAAGCAGGGAAGATATTCTGGCTATGATGATGTTTAATGGTGTCGATTTTGCTAAAGCTGCCATACCTATGGCTGCCGCTGTCGGTCTTGCTGCCATGGCAGGTCAAGTTGACGTACCCGCTGTTGCAACTCCCAAATTGGAAGTCCCACAGGCTAAAGCAGTTGCTGCGGCTTCATCCGGCCCGGGGTTCAATTGGAAATGGCTTTTACCCCTTTTACTACTCATTCCATTGTTTTTATGGTGGAAAAGTTGCAATTCAAAACCCGTAGAAACGACCATTAGCCCCACACCGGCAGATACTGCCGCTGTAGAGTCAAGCCCTTTGGCTGAACCGGCGCCTGCTGCCCCCCATTGTGACCTCAATTGGATACTGTTTGACTTTGATCAGGCAGAAATCACATCTACAGCAAGAGGTGAATTGACAACCATGGCGGATATACTTAAGAAAGACACAGGGGCATCAGCCCTTCTAGTCGCTCATACAGATGCAAGAGGTACCAACGATTACAATGTAAGACTATCGACAGAAAGAGCAACTGCAGCCAAAAATGCACTGGTATCAATGGGTATTGATGCATCCAGGATTACAACCAAGGCATCCAGCGAGAATCAACCCATCGCAACGAATACCGAAGATGATTCAGGAAGAAGATTCAACCGCAGGGTTGAGTTGCACGTAATGGATAGTAGTGGCAAAGAAATTTGTACTTCGATTCCACCCAGTGTGCCAGAAGAACTTAAAATTAAATAGTGAAAAGCGGGTTTGTCCCGCTTTTTTTATGCCAATAATACAGCAATAAATGATGTGGAAAGTCAAAATGTCATCTTAAATTGAGAATTAATGGCCACAATGTCAGAAATATACGCATGGCACACTTTTGTTGAATACAATCAAAAAATAAACCATGAACCTCAATCAATTTACCATTAAAGCTCAGGAGGCAATTCAGCGGGCCCAGCAACTGGCCATGCAGCATCAGCACCAGGCCATTGAACCGGCCCACGTGATGAAAGCCATCCTCGAAATTGACGATAACGTAAGTCCGTTTATTATAAAGAAACTAGGTCTGTCTCCATCCGTAATTGAAAAAACGGTAGATGCGATGGTTCAATCCCTGCCCAAGATAGGCACCCCGGATCCAAATCCTTACTTATCCAGAGAGGCGACAGAATGGATTCAAAGATCCAACCTGGCCATGAAAGAACTGGGAGACGACTTTGTGGCCATAGAGCATTTGCTCCTTTCTGTGGTTTCATCCAAAAACCCGGTTTCACAGATGCTCAAAGATCAGGGGGTAAGCGAAAAAGCTCTCAAAGCAGCCATCCTCGCATTGAGAAAAGGTAGCACCGTCAAATCACAATCTGCCGAGAATACCTATAATGCGCTGAATAAATATGCCGTAAACCTCAATGAAAAAGCGCGAACCGGCAAGTTGGATCCCGTGATAGGCAGAGAGGAGGAAATAAGACGGGTACTTCATATTTTGGCAAGAAGAACCAAAAACAACCCCATCCTGATTGGAGAGCCGGGTGTAGGTAAAACAGCCATAGTGGAGGGCCTGGCGCACAGAATCATTGAAGGAGATGTGCCTTCCGATCTGAAAGACAAAGAAATCTATGCACTCGACATGGGGGCCTTGATTGCCGGTGCCAAATACCAGGGTGAGTTCGAAGAAAGATTGAAATCGGTAGTCAATGAAGTCATAGCTGCTGAAGGAAGTATCTTCCTGTTTATCGACGAGATCCATACCCTTATTGGTGCCGGGAAAACCCAGGGAGCCATGGATGCTGCCAATATCCTTAAACCTGCTTTGGCGAGAGGTGAATTGAGAGCCATCGGTGCCACAACCCTGGATGAATACCAAAAGTATTTTGAAAAAGACAAGGCACTGGAAAGAAGATTTCAGATTGTAATGGCAGATGAACCCGGCGAAGAAGATGCTATCTCCATATTGCGAGGACTGAAAGAAAGGTATGAAAATCACCACAAAATAAGCATCACCGATGAAGCGGTAGTGGCTGCCGTTCAATTGTCGAGCCGTTACATCACGGATCGTTTTCTTCCTGACAAAGCCATAGACCTCATTGACGAAGCAGCTGCGAAGCTCCGTCTGGAAATGAACTCCATGCCGGAAGAACTCGATGAAGTTGAGCGAAAAATCAGACAGCTCGAAATTGAAAGAGAGGCCATGAAAAGAGAGGAAGACAAGATCAAGTTGGAAAGAATCAACAAAGATCTTGCAAATCTTGAAGAGCAACGCAACGGACTGAAAGCAAAGTGGGAAAGTGAACGCGAAGTGATGTCAGGCATCCAAACGGCAAAAGAGGAAATCGAAAAACTGAAGCTCGATAGTGCCCGCGCAGAAAGAGAAGGCAACTACAGCCTTGCCGCTGAAATTCGTTATGGCAAACTCCCGGAATTGCAGGCAAGACTGGAAGCAGGTATGTCGAAACTGGCAGACTTGCAGGTGAACGGCAAATTGATGATGAAGGAAGAAGTAGATTCAGAAGACATTGCCGAAATCGTAAGCAAGTGGACCGGCATTCCCGTAACCAGAATGTTGCAAAGCGAAAGAGAAAAGCTGGTCCATCTTGAAGACGAACTGAAGAAAAGAGTTGTGGGTCAGGACGAGGCCGTAGAAGCAGTATCCAATGCCATCCGTCTGAGTAGAACGGGGCTTTCTAATGAACGAAGACCCATAGGCTCCTTCCTGTTTTTGGGAACAACCGGTGTGGGCAAAACTGAGTTGGCCCGTGCCCTGGCAGAAATGCTGTTCAACGACGAGAACCTCATGACGAGAATCGATATGAGTGAATACCAGGAAAAA
>CALJKQ010000026.1 GCA_937973565.1 uncultured Saprospiraceae bacterium
CGGTGGTAATATTGGAAAAAACAAAGACACCGCCAATGAAAATGCTATACACGATTATGTAATTGGTTTTGATGCGCTCTATGATTATGTCCATTATTTTGTCATCAATGTCAGTTCGCCCAACACACCGGGCTTGAGGGCCTTGCAAGACAAAGAGCCGCTGTTGGTCATCATCAACCAATTGATTGAGCTTCGCAGTCACAAAAACATTTACAAACCCATTTACCTTAAAATAGCCCCGGATCTTACGCCGGAACAACTCGATGACATTGCAGACATTGCCAATCAAACGGCCCTGGATGGTCTGGTTTGTACCAATACAACCCTGGAGAGGGCGGCCGTGGCAGCTCATCCACTGGCGGCTGAAACCGGCGGTTTAAGCGGACAGCCTGTTTTTGATAAATCTACCGATGTACTGCAATACCTGAGAAAACAAACAAAAAAAACCATCATTGGGGTCGGTGGTATATCCGATGCCATTACCGCTCAGAAAAAAGTGGAGGCCGGTGCCAATTTAATTCAGGTGTATACCGGCTTTGTTTATGAGGGACCGTTCCTGGTCAAAAGACTGGTGAAAGCGCTGCAATAGTGATTCAATCCATCGGTATATGATGGCTTGTATACAACCCGGGTTTGATTTTATCGGACTTCTTTCGTAATATCGTAATTAAATACCTACCGTATGGACCAATTGTTGGCAAAAAACCCCTTGCTTCTCATTTTTTTGGTGGCTGCCATTGGCTACCTCGTGGGCAGGGTGCGTTTGCTGGGTGCCAGTTTGGGAACAGCGGCTGTACTTTTTGTGGGTTTGGGCTTTGGCATGTTCAATCCCAATTTTGAAGCCCCTTCCATTATCTTTCAACTGGGGCTTATCTTATTTGTATACAGTGTGGGTATAAGCTCCGGACCTGCCTTTTTTGAAACCTTCAAGAAAAATGGCTTTCGGGATATGGGCTTTGTTTTGTTTAGCCTCTTCCTTTCTGCTATGTTTGCTTCTATCTTATATCTCCTGCTCCATTTAGACAAAGCAACGGCCGTGGGTATTTATTGTGGTACCACAACCAATACACCCGCTCTGGCCGGGGTTACCGACCTGATCAACAGGATGGGCAATCCGCTTAAGGATCAATGGGTCAAAGACCTGGTCGTAGGTTATACTTATTCTTATCCCATGGGGGTTTTGGGGGTAATCATTGTGATGAAATACGCCGAAAAATGGCTAAAAGTAGACTATGAAGGCGAAAAAAACAGCCTTAGAAAACAATACGCAGTCGACGAAGAAATTGTAGGCAGGGCGGTAGAAATTAACAACGCAAAAGTGGAGGGTCTTTCTCTGCGTGATGTGGTTAAAGAAATGGGCCTCGTGCTGGGTTTTGGCCGCATTTATCACAAGGGAAATGTGAGCATTGCCAACTGGGACACCAAACTGCACGTTGGAGACATATTGATGGTTATTGGCGGGATAAACGATCTCCAAGCCGCCATCACTTATTTGGGTGTTGAATCTGATGAAAACATCCTCGACAATTATAAAAACTATGAGGTAAAAAGAATTTTTGTTTCCCGACCGGAGGTGGTGGGTCGTACGCTTTCTTCCTTGAATTTGTCAGAAAAATTTGATGCCGTCATTACCCGTATTCGCAGAGGCGATGTTGATATGCTGGCTCAGTCTGACACGGTTTTAGAGATCGGTGATCGCATCCGATTCATTGCCAGAAAACAAGACCTCAAAGCCTTGTCTAAATTTTTTGGTGACTCCTACTATGAAAGCAGCAAGGTAAATCTCTTTTCCTTTGGACTGGGTATTGCCATAGGTCTTATCATTGGTTCGATCGAATTCCAGTTGCCCGGTGGTTTGCAATTCAAATTGGGTTTCGCCGGTGGTCCATTGTTGGTGGGTTTGGTCATGAGTGCCCTGCGGCGCACCGGTCCAATCGTATGGACACTGCCCTATTCCTCCAATGTGACTTTAAGACAGCTGGGGCTCACTTTGTTGTTGGCGGTAATAGGGCTACAAAGCGGTCATAGCTTTATGGAAAGTCTCGCCCGCATTGATGGACTCAATATCTTTTTGGCCGGTACCCTGCTCAGCATGGTTACTGCTTTTGTAAGTATGCTTGTAGGTTATAAGTTGTTTAGAATTCCTTTCTCCGTTTTATTGGGTTTTATGAGCAACCAGCCGGCTATCCTTGAATTTGCCTCCGGCATGAGTAAAAATCGACTGCCTCAGATAGGATACGCGATTATGTTTCCCATATCTATGATTATGAAAATTCTGTACGCACAAGTTCTGTTCCTACTGCTATAAACAAGCTAGATCAATTCTTCTCCGTGGATTCTTTTAATATCTTCGTAAAACTTAGCATTGGTTACATAAATATAAGGTATAAACCAGAAAAATCCAATGCCAAGGGTAAGGATACACAAAAGGGCAAGACCCAAGAACCTTAGCATCAATCTAAAGTATTTCATCTTGTAGCCATCCATCATTCGTTTACTTTCATCCAATACATCCATAGCACTCATTTGTGGATTGTCTGCGAGGATAAAATAGCTTTGTGAGTAAGCCAGGGCTCTGATGATGCCCGGAACGATCAAAAGCAAGGTAAATAGAAATACAATAATGGCCATTAACAGATAGACACCCAGCGCCGTGCCAAAATTGTTGAATCCAGAGAATATTTGTTCCATTCTCGCATCTTCATCCCTTGCCAACGAAAGACTGAATAAGGCAACACCCAACGCAAATGGGCCGGCAATCAACAAGGCGCCAATCTGTCCCAGTATTGGGATAACACCAAGCGCACCAACCAGAATTAAATAAATTACAAAGGTGCCTATCGCCAATCCCCATCTTCCTGTCAGCGATTGTCGGGCCATTTTCATAAGTTCAACGTTTGGTGTTTCCATGGTGTTTTGATTTTGATATTAAATTGGTTAATTGTGTAATCAACAAACAATGTTTTTGTTGAATTACATAAAATTAGACCAATATTTTAAAACATCAAATTTTTACCCTGTTTTATTATGCTGCCGGCATCAGCCTGCCCCATGGCGACGAATTTCTATACCCATAAAATTGCGATAGAGTTCCATAGCATACCCGTCTGTCATTCCGGCCACATAATCAACTATGTTTAACGCCGTTTCATAGGGGCTGGACAGGTTGAGGAATTGCGAAGGTAACAATTGCATGGTTTTGCGGTCCAGAGCCGTTTTCGATGGGTTGAGCGCAGCTTTCAGATATATGTCCAGAATTTCTGAAAGAACCTTATATCCTGCAACCTCTACCTGAATAACACTGTGGTGATCGTAAATTTTTTCAATGGATATCCTGTTTACCTCTCTGAGGTTGGGGCTGTTGGTGGTGGCTTCATCAATGAGGGTGCCCGCAAAAAGGCCGTTTAAGATGGCATGTTGATTGTCGGCAAAGGATCGGCTGCACGCATTAACCAGGGTGCTAATGGTCTTGGCCCTTAGGTAGGCAATTTTTTCATTGGCATCATCGAGCGCTTTCAGGGTCTTTTTTACTTTACCGGTTTCGCCCTCCAAATCACCGATGACGCCCAAAAAGGCGTCCATCACTTCCGCGGTATGCATAATCCCAATTCGATGGGCATCTTCCATATCTATGATGCGGTAGCAGATGTCGTCAGCCGCTTCCACGAGGTATACAAAAGGATGTCTTCTATACGCGAGCAGAGGCGTGGACTCATCTTTTTGCATTTGGGTAAAGGCTACCACTTCCTCAAACCTTTGTCTGTCGGCAGCAAAAAAACCATATTTTTTCCGGTGCGTGTACTGTTTATCCACGGCTGCCGACTCGCATGGATACTTCAAAATAGAAGCCAAGGTGGTGTAAGTAAGTTGCATGCCATAGGCCGCCTTGCCTTTATAGCCATAGGTTAGCAGGTGAAAAGCGTTGGCATTTCCCTCAAAATTGATAAGATCTGACCATTCGGATTCTGAAAACCAGTCTCTGAGCTTTCTGCCTCCTGTGGAATGATCGCTGTTTTGCAAAAAATAATTCGAAATGGCCTTTTCTCCACTGTGACCAAATGGGGGGTTGCCTACGTCGTGCGCCAAACAAGCGGCCGCCACAACCGACGACAGATCGTACTTATAAAAGCCCTGGGCTCTTTCTGATTTCACTTGCGAAGCCAGAATCTCACCGGTAATGGCCCCAAGCGATCGGCCCACACTGGCTACCTCCAGGGAGTGGGTGAGGCGGTTATGTACAAAAGTATTGCCGGGAAGCGGAAAAACCTGGGTTTTATTTTGAAGCCTTCTGAAAGCAGATGAAAAGATCAGCCGGTCATAATCACGCTGAAAATGAGTTCTGTGCAACTCGCCCGAGGCCGATTTTCCGGGTCGGGATTCCGAAATACAGCTTTCCCAGTTCAGCTTATCCGACATATTTGGAATTTTTTTGATGTATGTGGTTTTTTTATATATATATTTGTGCCATAGAACTAACCTGAGAGGCTGTCAGACACATATATTTTTTTGACCAATCCTGAAAAGAGGGAATGATAAGACAAGTGAACAATCAGGAGTCTTCGATAATTTCGTCTTCTTCTTCGTTGTCTGACGGCCTTTGTTTTTTATCCAATGCATTGGCCCTGAACGCGTGGTAATCTGATCTGTTCTGGATCAAATCTTTCGTTACAAACAACGCTTTTCTCATGGATGACGGATCTGCTTCGTTCTGCCCTGCTATGTCGTAGGCGGTTCCATGGTCAGGTGATGTCCTGATGCCCTTGAT
>CALJKQ010000027.1 GCA_937973565.1 uncultured Saprospiraceae bacterium
ATCGTCGTCTCGACGTCGAAGCCGAGCAGCGTCTCTCGCTTGAGGCTGTCGCACATGGCCAGGAAATCGGTACTGGTGGCGATCCAGCGGACGCGGCCCGGAGCCTCGAGGAGCGCGGGCGCTGGATCGACCGGGGCACTGCGGGCCGTGGTGGGCTCGGACGTTGCGGCTTCGGCCAGCGTGGGGCCGGCGAGGTCGAGGGGGCGGTCATCTATCATTACTATTACTACGGTGATCACTACATCAGAACAAACGTCTTTTCCTCTAATATCGGATTACTTGCCAAGGGTAGTGAAGACGACAAAAACTGGACGATCTTTGTAAATGATTTACTTTCCGCCAATGGAATAAGCGGAGCAGAAATAACCCTTTATGATTTCCAGCGCCAGTTGGTCGGTAAAGGAACCAGCGACGGCAATGGTTTATTAGTAGCCAATTGCACCGACAGACCCAGCTTCATTATGGCCAAAAAAGAGGGGCGATTTGGTTATTTAAGTTTGCTTGACCAATTCTCAAATTCACTCAGTGATTTTGATGTAAACGGTAAACGACTTAAAGAAGGACTGGATGCATTCATTTATGGTGAAAGAGGCGTTTACAGGCCCGGAGATTCCATGTTTGTAAGTGTAATGCTTTTTCAACATGGCGTTAATCAAACCAAAAAACTGGATGCCGGTATTCCGGTCAAACTTCAGGTTGAAGACAGCCGCGGTAAAATTCAATTTGAAAAAATGATAACTGAAAACACAGATCATCTTTACCATTGCAAGGTAGCGACCTCTGATCAGGCGCCTACCGGAAATTGGAAATGGATGGTTACAGTGGGTGGTGAAACATTTTATAAATCGGTGAAAGTTGAAACCGTAAAACCCAACAGATTAAAAATCAGATATGAAAACCTTACAGGTCCCATAAACCTCTATGAAGAACCTAACTTAGCCTTTGAATCGACCTGGCTACATGGCGCTTCCGCTGCAGGATTGAAGGCAAATGTGGAAGTCATTTGGAACGACCGGATTCAGACATTTAAAAATTACAGCGGATACCGGTTTGATGACCCTGCGCGTTCCTCAGAATTTTACCCTGAAAAATTATTTGAAGGTACATTGTCAGAACAAGGGAAAGCCACTTACAAGTTTAAACAGAATAACGATTTTAAACCTGCATCGGCTCTAAAAGCAGGTATAAAAACCACAGTTTTCGAAAAATCAGGCAACTTCAGCCAGGATTATGCTACTGTAGATGTAAATCCGTATGCCGCATATGTAGGAATAAAAGTACCGGAATCCGAATGGGGAGGCCACTACTTAAAATCGGACATGCAACAATCGTTTCCTGTTGTTGCTTTGGACGCTAAAGGCAGGCCACTGGCCAACAGAGAACTGTCCGTAGGCATATACAATGCAGAATGGAATTGGTGGTACAATGAGTCCAATTACAATTTATTGAAATTCAACTCCGGTGACCACATCGGAGCGATTAAAACAGGGAAAATAAAGACAAATGCCAGGGGTGAAGCCGTTTGGACTGACAATTATGAAAATTATGGAAATTATTTAATCCGCATTTGTGATGAAGTTTCAGGCCATTGTACAGGTGAAATGTTTTATACCAGTAAGTGGGGAAATCCACCCAGTCATGGTGAATCCGCCCAAATTATAAAACTGACAGCCGACAAGGAAAATTACGCTATAGGTGATAAAATAAAATTGCGCGTTCCCAGCAACGAGAAATCAAAAATTCTACTCAGCATAGAGCAGGGTTCACAGGTATTGAAGACAATGGTAGTAGCTGGCAAAGCCAAAGAAACAATTATTGAAATACCTGCCACAGCAGAAATGGCTCCCAATGTTTATTTGCACCTAAGCCTGCTGCAGCCTTATGAACTTACAGCCAATGGCCTACCCATTAGGATGTACGGTGTTTTGCCCATAAAAATTGCTGATCCTTCCAGAGCTTTGCATCCTGTAATCGAGGTGCCCAACAGCCTGAAACCGGATGAAACCTTTACAGTGAAAGTCAGGGAAAAACAAAACAAATCTATGTCCTATACCCTAGCCATTGTAGACGAAGGCTTGCTGGACCTTACACGTTTTAAAACACCTGATCCAACCGATCATTTCTTTTCTAAGATTGCACTTGGATTGAATACCTGGGATTTATTTGATAAGGTAATGAATCCCTATGGGCAGGAATTTGAAAATCTTTTTACGGTAGGGGGTGACGGAGAGTCCCTGAATCTGAATTCTGTAAAAAAAGCCAACCGGTTTATACCCACTGTGAAATTTTTAGGCCCCTTTGAAACCAAAGGTAAAACCATGCAACACCAGGTGAAAATTGAAAAATATGTAGGATCTGTTAGGATCATGGTGGTTGCCAGAAGTGGAAATGCATTTGGAAGTGCAGAAGAAACTCGGCAGGTAAAAAAGGAACTAATGGTTCAAACAACACTTCCCCGGGTTTTAGCACCGGGTGATGAATTTGACCTGGGCGCCAATGTTTTTTCTATGGTTCAAAATATGGGCGCAGTGAATGTGACTGTTGAGGCTGACCGGCATTTTTTGTCTACCGGCAATCAACGCACTCAAATCCAATTCACTAAAGAAGAAGATGTTTTGGTCTCTTTTGGACTTAAAGCAGGCAATGCCACGGGTGTTGGTAAAATTGGGGCGCTTGCATCCAATGCCAGGCTTTCTTCAAGGGACCTCACTGAAATTGAAATCAGGAACCCCAACCTTCCGGAAACGAGGGTAAGGGAATTCAAAATAGAAGCCGGCCAAAAAGTGAATCTTCCTGTTGAATTATTTGGCAGCAAAGGAAGCCACAACCTGATGTTGGAGGTTAGCAACATGGTGCCTATAAATCTGCAATCCCGACTTCAATACCTGATTCAATATCCTTATGGCTGTATAGAGCAAACCACTTCGGCAGCATTTCCACAACTTTATGTGGGAGAGATTATGCATTTGACACCCAATAGGCAAAAAGAAATAAGTAACAATGTGACCAAAGCCATTCAAAGGATTAGCACTTTCCAAACCTCAGGAGGCGGATTTGCCTATTGGCCGGGCTCCAATCAAACAGAAGATTGGGCCACCAGTTATGCCGGTCATTTTTTGATTGAAGCCAAAAAGCAAAATTACTTTGTATCGGAAAAAACCATGACTTCATGGTTTAGACATCAGAAAAATACTGCCAATAAATACAATAGTCAATCAGAAGTAGATCATACTGCCCAGGCGTACAGATTATATACTTTGAGTAAATATGGAAAACCTGAAGCCGGAGCCATGAACAGGTTGAGGCAATCGAAAGGCTTGACAGCTCCTGCTGCTTATCTATTGGCAGCCGCCTTTGCCCATTCCGGAAGACCCCAGGTAGCCAAAGAGTTATTGACACAAGCCCAAAAACTGGAGTCGAAGACCATGACATACGAATATATAAGATACACATATGCTTCCCCTTTAAGAGACATGGCACTGAAAGCAGAAGCTCAAATGGAAAGTGGCATGACAAGTGCTGCGCTGAGCACTATAAAGGCAATCGTACAGAACCTTAACAATTCGGGGTGGTACAATACACAGGCTTTGAGTCATGCTTTGCTGGCCGTTGAGAACTTCTATAAGAGCTCAGATAAAAAGGGCATTTTGGCAAACCTGCAATACAATGGTAAAGTGTTGGATAAAATCAATACTGCTAAAAGCCTGGCATTGGTTGAAATACCCATAAATGAAAATGAAGCTAAACAAACCATTGTTTTTGGAAACGAAACCAAAGGCCCCATTTATGTTAAAATCATTACCAAAGGTACACCTACCATTCAGCAAGGGACCAGCCCTTCATCAAAAAACATTCAATTAAAAGTTGTATTTACGGATATCGAAGGAAGGAACGTAAACATTACTGACCTTAAACAGGGTCAGGGATTCACAGCAAAAATAACCGTGACCAATCCGGGAACTTTTGGCAGTATTATTGAAAATTGCGCCCTTACCTTTCAGCTGCCGGCAGGATGGGAGGTGTCGAATAACAGGATGCTGGACGTAGTCAGTCAAAATAGAAATTATGATTATCAGGATATAAGAGATGATCGGGTAATCACCTTTTTTGATATATATCAGGGCAGTGTACGCACCATTGAAATTCCTTTGATTGCCAGTTATAGTGGAGACTTTTACATGGCACCTGTATCGGTTGAAGCCATGTACAACAATGAAGTATATGCAAGAAATGGATCCGGAAGGGTTAAAGTTAATCGCGGTAAAATTGAAAACAAGCAGCTTACCCAATAGTTGGAAAACAAACGGTAAGGGGCTGCTGCTGGCAGTAGCTTTGTTTTTAACATCTCTCTTTGTTTGGAACTCCCGGGAATTGTTCAATGATCCACTCTCCACCGCTGTTTTGGATGAGGAAGGCGAGTTGATTGGAGCGCGTATTGCACAAGACGGACAATGGCGTTTTGGCACAGGAACCATCATTCCTCGCAAATTTTGTGAAGCTCTTCTTGCCTATGAAGACCAGAGATTTTACCAACATCCGGGCATTGATGTAAAATCTATGACCGGAGCCCTGTGGTCTCAATTGACTGGAAGACAAAAGAAAAGAGGGGGCAGTACGCTGACAATGCAGGTAATGAGACTGTCTTTTAAAAATCAAAACCGATCCATTCTTTCCAAGCTCGAAGAAATGGCCGGAGCCATCCTTCTCGAATTAACACATACCAAAAGTGAGATTTTACAATTGTACATGACCAATGCTCCGTTTGGTGGCAATATTGTAGGTATTGAGGCTGCCTGTTGGAGGTATTTCGGTAAAAAAGCAGACGACCTGAGTTGGGCTGAAGCGGCTATGTTGGCCGTACTGCCGAATCAGCCAAGTATGATACACATGTCCAAAAACAGGCCTTTGCTGCAAAAAAAACGAGACCAATTATTAAAGAAATTACTAAATCAAAAAATATTAGATTCGCTTACCTATACATTGAGTCTCGGAGAACCCATTCCTGAAAAGCCGCTGCCATTGCCCTCTTCAGCCAGCCACCTGGTGGATCACCTTACTTTTTCTCAACACAAAACAGGCATTCAAAGCACAACTTTAAAATCTGAAATTCAAAAAATTGCCACAGATGTTGCAGCCAAATACAACGCCATTTACAAAGAAGATTTGATTGATCATTTAGCCATCCTGGTATTGGACAATGAAAGCAGTAAAGTCATTGCCTATTTGGGGAACGTACCTGAAAGTCCGGTTGACATGATTATGGCTAAAAGGAGCTCCGGCAGTATTCTGAAGCCACTCCTTTATGCCGCTTCTTTGGACAGGAATTTAATTACACCGCGTTCTCTTTTATCGGACATTCCCATTGCCATCAATGGTTACGCTCCGGCCAATTTTGACAGAGATTTCAGAGGGGCTATCCCTGCAGATGAGGCACTTCAAAGGTCACTCAATATTCCTTTTGTATTACTACTGCGTAAGTACGGCATTGCCCGCTTTCACCATGAACTGCAAAAAGCTGGCATATCCACCATAAACCGATCAGCGGATCACTATGGCTTATCACTGATCCTCGGAGGCGGAGAAGTTTCACTTTGGGAAACCTGCAATGTTTACTCCTCTATGGCAAGGTTGATAAGCGAGTATTCAGGAAATGGCGGTAAATATCGTACGCGGTTTTATACAGCCGCATCCATGACAATGCCCTACCCTGAATTTAAAGAAATGCCAACTCAAAAATCACCTGTCTTATATTCTGCCGGAGCAGCATTTGCAACAGCAGAAGCCCTCAAAAAGCTGGGAAGACCGGATGAAGAGGGACTGTGGGAAGAATTCAGTTCACAGCACCCTTTGGCCTGGAAAACAGGAACCTCCTTTGGCCACAGGGATGCCTGGGCTATTGGGTTTGACCGCAAATACACCATAGGTGTCTGGGTGGGTAATGCCTCCGGAAAAGCCAGAAGTAATTTAACTGGCATCCACCGTGCAGCCCCCGTTTTATTTGATGTTTTTAATCAACTACCCAATGCACAATGGTTTGATACCCCATGGGACGATTTGAGAAAAATTAATATTTGCAGCCAGTCCGGTTATCCTGCCAAGACAGAATGCCCAAAGACGGAGGAGCAATATTTGCCGGCATCTTGCAGTAAACACGGATTTTGCCCTTATCACAAGGAAACTTTGATTGATGCTTCATCGGGAAAAAGAGTAATGAAGGAATGCCTGAATGAAAGCCCCCATTATAGAGATACTTTCTTTGTTTTGCCCCCCGCGGAAACTGCCTTTTATACCAGACAACATAGTGGCCACAGAGATTTACCTCCGTTGGATGACTCTTGCCTTGCTATGGGTGTAGAAGATGGGAAACCCAATTTTTCACTTATCTATCCATCAGAAAATACCAGAATTTTTCTTCCAAAAGATATTGGGGGAAAAGATCAGGCACTGGTTTTTAAAGCACACCATTACCACGCCGGTTCCAAACTTTACTGGTATTTGGATGGAAGTTATTTGGGGTATACCCTTGAATTTCATAGCATGAAAATTAAGTCCCTGGCCGGTAAACACGTGCTTACGCTAAGTGATGCTACAGGGGCTGAGCTTCATCGAAAATTTGAAATCCTGGAACGCTGATGTCCGGCAAAACACTATAATAAATCCCCTTAAAATTGCGTTGCCAATAAATCTGTATCTTTGCCAAATATAACATCATTAAATAAATTCCTTTAAGCAGTATGAAGTCCCACGTTGTTACTTCCTTTCATCCGATCAATATGGTTAGATTACTTGGCATAGCAGCCATACTGTTTACTTCTGTTTTTGGATTTTACGCTTGCAAAAATGAAAAAACAGCAGAAGAGAAAGGAAAATTTGCCATTACGGGAGACGAAATAGTTGATGCCCTCACCGTTGAAATTGACAAAGATCCACTGAATGACCAACTGAGATTCAAAAGAGCAGAAAGGCTGTATGCCCTTCAAAAATACGATGAGTGTATAGAAGACTTGCGCGTGGCTATAACGACCGATTCCATGCAGGCACCTTACTATCATTTGTTGGCAGATGCATTTCTGGATAACAACCTTTCATCAAGAGCCCTGCAATCCATGCAAAAAGCACAGGCACTTTTTCCAACCCGCATACCTACCCTATTAAAATTATCAGAAATTCAACTGATCCTGACACAATATGATGCGGCAATTCTTACATTGAATGAAATCATTAAAATAGACCCACAAAATGCCGAAGCTTATTTTATGCTTGGCACCACCCTGAAAGCTATGGGAGAAAAACAAAGAGCCATCAATGCTTTTCAAACAGCAACGGAGCTGGATTCAAAACTCATAGATGCGTGGATAAGCATGGGCAATCTTTACAGTGAACTGGGAGACAAGACAGCCCTTACCGTGCTGAGAAATGCGGTCAATATTGCTCCCAAAAATGCAAGCGCACAACACGCTCTTGCTTTTTACCTGCAGAATCATGGAGCTGAGAACGAGGCGATTTCCATATACAGGAAAATTCATACGATTGATCCCGGGTATACAGCAGCTTATTTGAATTGCGGTATTTTGCTGATGGAAAAAGATTCCACCAATCAAGCCTTAGAAATGTTCAATATCATGATAGGCACCGATCCCAAAGACTGGGCAGGCTACCATTACAGAGGCCTCATATTAATGAAACAAGGAAAAAACAAAGAAGCATTGGCTGATTTCAGATCCAGCACCAATTTAAATCCGGATAATGAAAAAGGCCTTGAATTGATAAAGCAGTTGGAGAAAAAATAATACGAAATAACCAACGAAGCTGTTGCTGAGATCGTTTCAATCTAAAATACGCCCATATGAGAATACCCCTATTGCTCTTCCTGATTTTGATAGTGCAGTCTGTTACAGCACAAAAAACCAATGTTTATAAAAACGACATCGGCATCAACATGACAACGCTTCTATCAGAGGTGATTGGTCTGGGAGACAACGACATTGTACCCAATTACAACATCAGTTATAGAAGAACTTTCAATAAAAAAGCATTCAGAATCAGTGCGCATGCAGGACTAAATAAAAACAGTGATTTCAACAACATAGACAATTCAACCATCTCATTGGAGGAAAAGGATTTTAGACTAAGATTGGGTTTTGAAAATCACTTATACCTATCTCAAAAGTTTTTACTTATCGTTGGATTGGATGTCCTGGGCATGTATCAATCTTCCATTTCGGTTTCTACTACCGGCTTCGAAAACGATATAAAGACCATTAGTGCCGGAGCCGGCCCTGCCCTGAGGTTCGAATACAAAATTTCTGACCGTATAAGTCTGATGACCGAATCCACGCTTTACTTCATTACCGGTAATGAAAATGACAAGGTCACATTTTTGGGGCAGGTTCAAAATGATTCAAACAATTCAAAATACTCCCTTACCACACAGATTCCTTCTGTTTTATTTATAAATGTACATTTCTGATGATCGCCCGAATTACCTTCTTTCTCTTTTTGCTTCATTTAAGTCAGGTAAATGCACAGGGCAATAAAGACAGTACTGAATACCAGAATTTTTGGCAATATGGCAAAGAAGTCGGGGTGAATGTAACACCACTTTTGCGCAAGTTTGTTCCTTTCAACTTAAGTCCCAACAATCCATTGGACAACCTATTGGCATTAAAAACCAAATGGTATGGCAAAAAACATGCATTCATTATCAATTTTGGTATTGATGTGAATGACAACAACGACTTTAATACCATCTTCCTAAGTCTCGGATATGAAAGGAGGAGAAATATCTCAGAAAAGTGGAAATATACCACGGGTTGGGAAGCCAGCCTTATCACAGTAAATCCATCCGTTTTTGACGATACCCCCTTTCTTGGAGTCTCAAAACCCTACGGTATTGAATATCATTTTTATGACAATTTCTACCTGGCAACAGAAGCCAGGTTTTTTATGAGCGTTGGTGATGGTATAAATTTCAAACTTTTTACGCCCAGTTCCATTTACTTCTGCATGTTACTCGAATAGATTATTACCAGAATATTATAGCAAATCCTTTTTGAATACAAAATTTTTTTATATTCAAAACCCTCTTTTTGCAATAAAATGTTAAAGTTTTAAGGAAAATTAAAAATTAACTAATTTTACCCAACGTTTTGAATCAGCTTGACGTTTAACTCAAAAAATTGCCCTATGACAAAGACTTTTTTACTTGCCATTGCTTCTTCCTTTACATTCTTCCTTATTTCTTGCAGTGAAGATGTTAAAAACATCAGTGAGCAAGGTGTTCCGGTTCTGGATGAAAGTTATGTTTACGAAAATCCCAAATTACCCATCGGTCTTAATGCAGCTGGAAATTTTGTGAATTTTGATCCATCCCTTGGGTTTCCCATAGTAAACAATCCTTCTACCGGTGGTGGTATATTTATTGAGGGAGGTGTGCCGATAGCAGGAGACTTCAACAATATCAACAGAACGGTTCAGGTAACCAATGCAGGTGCTGCTTTGGGTAGGGTTTTGTTTTACGACAAAAGCCTTTCACTCAATAACACCATATCCTGCGCATCCTGCCATCACCAGGACAAGGCATTCTCAGATGGATTGGCAAGCAGTCCCGGATTTGAAGGAAGACAAACCACACGAAATAGTATGGCAATTCTCAATCCCATAACCCAAAATAACTTATTCTGGGATTCGAGATCGCAAAGTATTCACGATTTGTCTCTAAGACCAGTTCAAAACCATATTGAAATGGGCATGGAAGATATGTCCTACCTAACCCGAAAATTATCTGATATTGATTACTATGGCCCGTTATTCAATAAAGCATTTGGAAGCAATGAAATAACCTCAGAGAAAATATCAAATGCAATTTCACAATTTATTGCCTCCATCACCACAGCCGATTCAAAATTTGACAAAGCTCAAAGAAATGAGGTACAACTTACGGAACTGGAAAATATGGGAAAAAATATATTTTTCAGTTCAAAGGCAAAATGCTCATCTTGCCATGCAGGATCCAATTTCAGTGCACCTGATGGCATGTTTGATCCCTATGGTGGTGGTTCAGGCGGAGGAGAAGATTTACGAGGTACGGCCAACATTGGACTGGAATTGTTGCCAAAAGATTCGGGACTTGGTGATGGAAAATTCAAAATTCCTAGTTTAAGAAATGTAACATTGACAGCTCCCTACATGCATGATGGAAGGTTCAAGACATTGGAAGAAGTTTTGAATCATTATACAAGCGGTATCAAAGCCACTGCTTCCCTGGACCCCAAGTTTAAGGATGAAAGCGGCAAAGTTAAACCCTTATCTTTGAATCCATTGGAAAAGAAAGCCATTATTGCCTTCCTGGGAACTCTGCAGGACGACGTGTTTACCAAAGACCCAAAATACAGCAATCCGTTTAAAAAATAGGTTTTCGGTATCAATTGACCCCTTCCGCAGGGCCTAAGATTGGGAAAGGCATCGTATGCTTGTTCAAATTCACTATTTTTGTGCAAAAATTACATGCCAACGATTTTAAGATTTTTCCCATTCTTAGGCTTTATGTTTTTATTTGCCTGTAAAAAGAATATTCCAGACGCCCCCGCAAAAAAGGAAGCCATTTACAGCCAATATGATGCATTTGACTTTCAAGCCGAAGGGATGAAATATTTCAATACGGAACCGGAAAAAGCAGCACCCGCTTTTCTAAAGGCCGCTCAGGCGTATCTCCAGAATAAAATGGAAAAAGATGCAGGCATCTGTCTTGGCAATGTAGCCCATCTTTATGAGGAGCGCTTCCAAAAACCCGATTCAGCACTCATACTTTCTCAAAAGTCTTTGGAATATGCGCTGGCTACCAACGACACCCTCAATACTGCTCACGGTTATCGCTACACCGGTTTTCTCACCGGTATTTTGGGTAATGCGGATGCAGGGATTGAGCTGATCAAAAAGGCTTTTCCATACTATGAAATGATGCATAATAAAGATGGCCTTGCCGTAGCCCAATATGATATGGCCAGGGTCTATGGTGAAAATGAAAGATGGTCTGAATCACTTGCCAGCCTTAATGCATCAACTGCCTATTTCAAAGAAAAGACCAACCTGCAAAGAGTATTCAATAACAATGTCTACGCCATGAAAATATTCAAAAGCAGCAACAATACCGGCGAGTACACCCGGGTGGTAAACGAGAATGAATATTTAATCAAGACCGGTAAAATAAATCCGACACTTCAGCAGAAGTACATTGATATGCTCGATAAAACAAAATAAAAATGGCAGAATTCCGCAACAGTATCTTACTATTTGTGATGGCTTCTTATCTCTTCTCAGGAATTTCCTGCAGTGAAGAAAAGCAAAACAATACGAATACCAAATACCATTTTTTCGTAGGAACCTATACGCAAAAAGAAGGTCACGTCGATGGTAAAGGCAAGGGTATATATGATATTACACTTGACATTGAAAATAAAAAAATGACCATCAATGGCATCATTCAGGATTTGATCAATCCAAGCTTTCTATGCCAGATCGATTCTTTTAATCTGCTGGCAGTAAACGAAATCAGTCCCAACCCACAAAATTATCCGGGCAGGATTAGCAGGATTGAGTTGAATAAAGACAGTACTTACCGAAAAGCCCAGGAAGCAGGCACTTACGGCAACGCACCATGTCACATCACTTATTCTAAAGAAGCCGGGATGTATGCTGTTACCAATTATTTGGGAGGTCAGTTGGTTTTTGGCTCGATAACTCCCAAAGGAGAACTGGCCAACGATTTGTCTCAGCTTACTTTTACCGGTAAAGGTACCCACCCCAGACAGGAAGCAAGCCATCTTCACCAGGCATTGTTTACCGCGGATGGCGGTCGATTGCTGGTATCCGACCTCGGCAGCGACAAAATCTATGTTTTACAGGTAGATAAGTCCACAAAAAAAATTGAACCTATACCTGTATTTGAATTCAGCCTTTCTCCTGGCAGTGGACCAAGACATATGTGCTGGGGATCCCAAAAAGACCAATTATTCATCGTTGAGGAGCTAGCAAACCGTGTGACATATTGCCAATATGACACTATTAACGGTAACATAACCGCTATGAACTCAGTATCCATTTTATCGGGAACAAATGCCGCATCCAATACGGGGGCAGATATTCATTTAAGCCCTGCCGGAAATTCAATATTTGTAAGCAGCAGAGGAGAAAATAATATTGTTATGATTCCATTTGAAAGCGGAAAATTGGGTTCACCTCAATTTGTTTCAAGTCAAGGTAAAACTCCCCGAAATTTTACATTTACCAAAGACGGAAAATATCTGCTTGTAGCCAACCAGGACAGTGGCAATATTGTGATTTATGAAAACAATGGAAATGGAAAAGTGAAGGCTTTATTTGAAGTAGAAATACCAAGTCCTGTTTGTTTAGTGGAAAAATATTCAACTATATGACACTGACAATCAAAACATTAAATTTACAAGTTCATTTTTTTTCACATTTTGGTAACATTTTAAAAACACCTTCGTCATACTTCAAACATGCAAAACGAAAATAATTTGTTCAAGCAAATAGAAGTTTTCAAAAACAAACTCTTCCGTTATGCACTGAACATGTTGAAAAACGAGCTGGATGCAGAAGATGTCATCCAGGAATTACTGGTCAGAATTTGGCAACGAAAAGACCAATTTGACCTGATTGAAAATAAGGAAGCATGGTGTATGACTGTGACCCGCAATTTGTGTATCGACAAGATACGAACCAGAAAGCAAAATTCACAGGATATCTCTGATTACCACTTTATTGCAGATCACGGTGCGCCACCTGATATCATCACTGAAGACAGAGAGAACCTAAAGATTGTAATGGACGTACTCAATTCATTGCCCGAAAATCAAAAGGAAATCATACACTTGCGTGATGTTGAAGGCTACACTTATAAGGAAATAGCAGAATTAACCGGGTTGTCTGAAGATCAGGTAAAAGTCAATCTTTTCAGAGCCCGCCAACGACTTAAAGAAAAATTAAAGAACTTTAAATATTGATGAGAACGATGGATACTCTATATATAGAAACATTATTGGAAAAATTCTGGAATGCAGAAACGACAGACCAGGAAGAAGCTACACTGAAAGAATATTTTAATCAGGATGCTGTCGATCCTGTTTTTGAATATGCAAAACCATTTTTTGTTGTCATGGATGAAAGTGCCGAAATCGTACCAGATTTGACTGCCTCTGTGATGCATAAATTACTCGAAAAATACTATCAGGCGGAGACCACACTGGAAGAAGAGTCCATACTTAAGGCCTATTTTACCCAAGAGTCGATCAGTGAAGAATTGAAACCGCATGCCCCCATTTTCAGGTCATTTGAAATGGTTGCCCATGTGGAAATGAAAAAGGGTTTAAGCATAGACCACCTTAAAACTAAACCAACCAGGATCATTAGTCTCACCTGGGTAAAGGTGGCCGCAGCTGCCGTATTCTTTGTAGTGGGTGGTTATTTTGTCATGCAACATGCGAATCAACCTGAGGTAAAAACCATGGCGAAGGCCAGATACATTGAACCTGACAATCCGGAAGAAGCATTGGAATATACCTTGAAAGCACTTGCTATGGTTTCAAGAAAATATAAAAAAGGTGAGGCTCAGTTGTTGGAAGGAATGAGAACCATCAATGAAGCCAAAGGAGCCGGAAATTAATTTTAAAAACAATAAATAAAGAAAAGAAATATTCAATGAGATCAATTATTACGGTACTTGCTTTGCTGATCACTACCCTGTCTTGCTGGGGTCAAAACAACGCCATAGACAGATTTTTCAGTGCCTATGAAAACAATGAAAATTTTACAGTGGTATACGTAAGTCCCAAAATGTTTGAAATGGTTGCCAAAGTAACCAACGATAGTAAAAATTCAGATATCAAAGAGTTGGTAAAAGATATTAAAGGGCTTAAAATCCTTTCCACCAATAAAGATGCTTTAAAATATTACAATGAGGCATCAAAGAAAATTCCACTGGGAGAATATGAAGTTCTGATGACCGTAAAAGACAAGGGTGACAACGTAAAGTTCCTTACAAAGGGCAATGGTGACGTAGTAGATGAATTGTTGTTGTTGGTCGGAGGAGCAAATGATTTTGTATTGATGAGTTTTGTTGGAAAACTTGATTTAAATAAGATTTCAAAACTTGCCAATAAACTCGACATACAAGGGTCTGAACATTTGGATAAATTAAAAGATAAAAAATAATCCAAGCCCTACCCTACTTAACCAACTAGACTACAGAAATCCATCATGAAAAAATTATTTACCCTACTGCTTATTACGGCAGTCTTGGGCATGGCTCATCATGTTCAGGCTCAAAGATCGGTTAAGAAATTATTTTGCGAAGCGAAGAAAGAAGGTTATAGTTTTGCCATAACTGTACCCGGATGGTTGGCCAGAAAAGGTCTGAATTTAGTGACAAAGCATACCATGTCTGAAGATAAAGACAAATGGATGAGCCTGGTTGATAACATAAAAGGTGTTCGATTTTTGTTGAACGAAAATAGCACGGCTAAGCAACGCGACTTGTTGAAAAGCTTTGCAGCCCATGCTACACAAAATGATTTTCAACTCTATGCATCTTTTGCAGAAGGAAAAAACAAGGTTCAGTTGTTTGTAGAAGAAAAAAAAGAAAAAATTAAAAATTTGCTGTTTTTGATCAATGGAGAACAGGAGGCTATAATTGTACAAATAAAAACTGACCTGAGTCTATCTGAACTGGAACAACAAAATTTTTCATTCAAAAAAAATAATATCTAAAGATGAAAACACAGATTATTTGCGCTTTGCTTTTCACATTTATATGTTCTGTGAATTCCCAGAATTCCATCGAAACAGTATTAAGAAAATACAAAAATGATGATGGGGTAATCAGCCTCAATTTTACGGGAGATTTGTCGAAATTAATTAAAAATGAATGTGGTGATTTAAAAACCAAAATCGAATCCTGTGAAGTATTGGTATTTGATGAAAAATCAGGTATATCAGAAAGCGATAAAACCAAATTAAGGTCTGCGCTTCAAAAAGATAAATACGAGACCCTGATGAATGTAAAAGACAAAAAGGGAAAAATCAATGTCCAGGCAATATCTACCGGTGAAACCTTAAAAAAGGTTTTTGCGGAGGTGAATACAGAAGGAAAACAAATTTACCTGATATTTACGGGCAAATTGTATTTCGAAGAACTCAGCAAATTGAATCTCAATTTTGAGGGTGGTGACGTATTTAAAAGTTTTATGGACTAAAAATCTTTATACCAAACTGGCCCTGACAATGGTTGAGAGGTCTGCCGGTGAATAAGCAACTGACTTCAGTACCTTACCATCTTCCTTCCTGTAAACGAGGAATTCACCCTCTCTTTCTACAATATAGCTCTCCATTTGCTTTTGTTGCAGATAAAACTGTTGGGTTTGCAGGGCCTCATCCATAGACTTACAGGTCTTACTCATATTGGAACGCTGGACTTCATCAAACAGGTCTTTGAAAATACCCGCAAGTCCCAGTTCCAAAATGGCACCAGACAAAACGTACTGAAGGTCGGCTAAGGCATCCGCAGCTTCCACAATATCTCCATTCTCCATTGCTTCCTTAAGCTCATCCAATTCTTCTGCCAGCAATGAATACCTGAGTTTGCACCTGTCTGCAGAAGGAATTGCAGGTGCCGATAATACAGGCAGGTTGAAAACATCATGGAATTTGGCAACTGAACTCAATGCGGCTGGTTCCTGAAACTCATGTTTACTCATATTGTGAAATTTCCGCAAATATAAGAGAAGGGAAAAGTCATACAAATTTATTTTGCCTTGCATGGGTATTTTTGTATGTTTACTTTAAATACGCAATAAATGAAAGGCCTTTATACGTTGATTTTAATTTTCTGCGTCCATCTTTCCTACGGACAGGTTCGCCTGGGAATAGGATCTTCTGTTATTCCGGAACAAACTTCATTTGGTGCCCAAATAAGGGGCGCCTACCAATATACCCAGTCGGTAGCCTTTTCAGGCACTTTTGGTTACTACTTTAAAAAAGACAGCAATATTGCCATTGACCTGGATGCTCAATTCAAATTAATCGACCTCAACAGTGTTACCATCTCTCCTTTTGCCGGGGCTACCATCCGGGAAACAGCAGGCAGTTTGGGTACAGGCTTGCAGGCAGGTTTTTTCATCCTGGTTCCCACAGATGGAGTTGACATCTACATCGAACCCAAAGCAATTCTAGACAATGATACTGCGCTGGTCATTTCAGGCGGACTTTATTTTTAAACCATTAAGCCTTTGCTTGGTTATAGGCTTGATTGCGTGTACTCAACAATTGTCCGACATTAGTGCCAATTACAAACCAGATATCCAGGGCCACAGAGGCTGTAGAGGCCTATTTCCGGAAAATACCATACCCGCCTTCTTACATGCTATTGATCTGGGAGTTAACACCCTTGAAATGGATGTTGTCATTTCCAAAGACAGTCAGGTAATAGTTTCACATGAAGCTTTTTTTCATCCTGAAATCACAACTAAGCCGGATGGTACTTACTTTAAAGATGAATCAGAGGCAAGAAAAACAAGCATTTTTCATTTGCGATACGAAGAGATAAAAAAATTTGATGTAGGGCTAAAACCGCATCCCAGGTTTCCCGTACAGAAAAAAATGGCTCTTTCCAAACCCCTTTTAAATAAGGTGATACTGGAATGTGAAAATCACGCAAAGCGAGCCAATAAGACAATACGGTATAACATCGAGATCAAATGTGAAAAGGATGGTGTCGGTGTTTTTCAACCAGAAGATAAGACATTTGCCGAATTGGTTTTGGCTGTACTTTCTTCAACCCAACTTGAAGATAAGACAACCATCCAATCCTTTGAGCCGCAGATTCTCAATGAAGTAAAACATCAAAATCCTTCCATGAAAACCGTTTTATTGGTTGAGAATGCCCTTTCAACAAAGCAAAATCTCGCCTTGTTGGACCATAAACCCTATGCTTACAGTCCTGCCTATAAACTGGTCTCCGGTCACATGGTAACAGAACTCAAAGAGAAAAATATAAAATTGATACCCTGGACTGTAAACGATGAATTGGCAATTCAGACCCTCATGCAATTAGGCGTTGATGGTATCATCAGTGACTACCCGGATAAAGTAATTAATATTTATAATCAGCTTTTTCATGCAAAAGAAAATCATTAAAAATGGCCTGATCATCAACAGAGGTAAGTCTGAATACGGTGATTTATTAATCGAAGGTCAGCGAATCACCAAAGTAGGTGGCACCATTGATGAGACAGGAATAGAAATTGATGCAGAGGGAAAATGGGTACTTCCGGGCATTATTGATGATCAGGTTCATTTCAGGGAACCGGGTCTTACCCATAAAGCCAACATATATACAGAATCACGTGCAGCTGTAGCCGGTGGTGTCACTTCTTTCATGGAAATGCCTAACACCCAACCACCCGCTGTCACATCGGAAAAACTGGAAGAAAAGTATGCCATTGCATCCACCAATGCCTGGTGCAATTACTCGTTTTTTATGGGCACTACCAATGATAACTACGATGACATTATGTCTATAGATTACTCAAAGGTATGTGGAATAAAAATATTTATGGGCAGCAGCACCGGTAATATGCTGGTAGATGATATGCCTGTACTTGAAAAAATATTTGCCAATGCTCCAGCATTGATTGCAACCCATTGTGAGGATGAAAATACCATCAAAGAACGACAACAATTTTTTGTTGGTAAATATGGGGACCAGATTCAGGCTGATTTTCATCCCATTATCAGAAATGAACGAGCCTGTCTGTTGTCATCCTCCCTGGCTGCAAATCTGGCCAGAAAACACAATACCAGACTGCATATTCTCCATATCTCATCTATGGAAGAATTGGCTCTTTTTAATGAATTAATTCCACTGCAAGAAAAAAGATTGACTTCAGAAGTTTGCGTCCACCACCTTTGGTTTACAGCAGATGATTATACAAATCTGGGCAATCAAATAAAATGCAACCCTGCCATTAAAGCACATCAGCATGCACCTGCATTGCTAAAAGCATTGAAAGAAGGAAAGCTTGATATAATTGCAACAGACCATGCGCCTCACACATGGGAAGAAAAAATGAAGCCCTATCTGCATGCACCATCGGGATTGCCATTGGTCCAGCACGCGTTTTCGATGATGATGAAGTGGGTACATGACGGAAGTATCAGCAAAGAAATGCTGGTTGAAAAAATGTCCCACAACCCCGCTATTTGTTTTCAAATGCCTGATCGGGGATTTTTAGATGAAGGCAAATTCGCAGACGTGATTGTGGTCGACCCTACGTCTACATGGAAAGTTGAAAAAGACAATATTCATTATAAATGCGGATGGTCTCCCCTGGAAGGAGAGCACCTTACCGGGAAGGTTTTGCACACTTTGGTGAATGGCGCCCATGTTTACAATCGTGGTGATTTTTCAGCCCCTGGTTTTGGACAAAGATTGATTTTTAATGCTCATCATTGAGTGCGTATGCTTTAAAAATAAAGTCAACTTTAGTACCCGATCCGGGTTGGCAACATTTTTCTGCTACCCGATGCGGGTATACGCAAACTACTTCCTCTTTTTTCGTAATGAGAAATGTTCGGCGCCGCTGCCAATGCCGCGCTCCTCGCGGAGCCGCTCCGAACGTTGGGCCCCCGAGAGGCCCTGGAACGGCTGCTCTACGCGCGCTGCTCCGATCAGGTGCGCGAGGTCGTCCGGCTCGTCGTGGGGTACGTGCTGGAAGGCATGGAAGCGCGCGAGGACTCGCCC
>CALJKQ010000028.1 GCA_937973565.1 uncultured Saprospiraceae bacterium
CAATCATTGGTCACTGACAAATGGTGGTTCGCCAAGTGGTTGTATACCCAATGCCATTACCAATGTTCATTTTACGCCAAACTCCGGATTCACTGCCACAAGTGGGGATACGGAATTGATTAATACCCCGGTCGATTACAGGACATTGACATGCCGGGATCTGGACTTTAGTACAGTGACAGGATATCCTACATTCAATTCAGTATATAATGGAATTAATTCCAGTATTCTGAATATTTACGGGTCATCAAGGTTTGGAGTTGAAATGAATCAGAAGTTTACTGGCAAAATTTACTTTAAAGGATCCGGAAATCACGATATAGAAAGTAACAATCAACCGTTCAAAGGAAATTTGATTTTTGATGGAAGTGGTACTTGGAATTTATTGGATTCATTAACGCTATTACGAAACATTCATGTTTTTGAAAACTATCCAACGGTTTATCATATTAGTGGTACATTCAAATCACATGGACATAGTATGAGTTTGAGTACTTCTGGATGGTTTGGAAATCTTCTAGAATTTGGATATCCTGGAGATCTCTTTGGACCAAGAGCTAATCGAGGTGCAGAACTGTGGTTGGGAGATATTGGCGGCAAAAGTTCAAAAGTGTATTTGACAGACAATATTTATTTTTATATAGATTATGAACCCAATAAATTTCACGCAGTCGAATCTAATATTATAGGTGTTGCACAAGGAAACAAGAGAATATCTGCTCGAAATCTTCCGCATGATTTTTATAACGTTACATTTGACATTTATAACTATGACACATCTTTCAAAGGAGGAATAATAAATCGACTTGTTTCAAAAAATGGCGGAACAATCATAGAAAGTAACGCACCTAATAACAGATTGATTCATTATGCTGAGTTCCAACAAACAGGAGAGATTAAAGATAACCAGGTATTTGATACATTAGTTTTGACAGGAGGCAATAGATACAAACTCGAAGCCGGCAAAACACAAACCATCACAACCAATGGAACCATCATCAGTATGGGTGGTTGTGAAGCTCCTGTTTTTATTGAGTCTTCGCTCGCCACGCAAAATGCCATTATATCTAAAATGGGTGGCACCAATGTAGTCATAGACAACACTATTGTGGAAAACATCACGGCTAATGTGTCCACGGGTCTTACCTATACCATCAATAACGGTCTTACCCTGAGCAACTCGACTGGATGGATCGTAATGAACACTGCTCCCCGGACACTTTATTGGGTCGGGAATGGAGGATTTTGGGATGAGTCGGCACACTGGTCTTTGAATTCTGGTGGTCCCGGAGGAGAATGCCCACCAAGTCCTTTGGATAATATACTATTTGATGCAAACTCATTTTCAATGCCTAACCAAACCGTCCATGTCAGGAGGTATGACGCATATTGCCGGGACATGAATTGGACGGGGGTGGATGAAAATCCTAGTTTTTATACCGGAAGTTATGCAAGCCGGATCAACTCATTTGGAAATTTCATTTTAAGTCCCAATATGACGTATAATTACAATGGTGAACAATATTTTAGGGCTGATCATGCTGTCAGTATTACCTGTGCAGGGAATAAGTTTTTGCAGAACATGTATTTTACAAATCCATTGGGTGATTGGACGTTTACTGATGATTTGAACTTAACATGGGAAGGAGCAGCACAATCAATCAACCCGAGCATATTTCAAAATTTTGGTACCATCAGAACCAATCACAATATACGAATTGGGGGTTCTTGGGGAAGTAACAACGAAAATAATAAAAACTATTTTGGAAATTCTACAATCACGCTTTTTGGCGGTGCTTTTGGGTATTATTCTGGTGCAGTTTTTGCAAATCTTCCAGAAAACTTTCATGCAGGAACGTCTCATTTTATATTAGAAGACAGAAATGAATTTAATCAGGGTTATATAAGCGCAAGTCATAGAATTAATTTTTATGATGTATCCTTTAATGAAGACAATTGCTATTTTCAAAATGGGCAAATCCTAAATAAGTTGATATTTAATAAATTTGGTTATCCTTTATCCACTCTTGATAATGATACTATGAATATAAATTGTATAGAATTCAAAGATAATGGGCAATTGGTTAGCAATTATACTTATGTAAACGGGGATATTGGGATTCACAAAGCTACATTCGCTCCTGGTAAAACCTATGAAATTTATGGAAATGTCAGAATGTTACCAAAGAATGGTCAAGAAGCAGAACTTAACATTGTTGGTCTTCCTAATCAATATATTCAGTTAAGAAATAGATTAGATTTTGGAGGTCAAGCCGGAATTTATATGGACGATTTAAATAACACACCGACATGCACCCAATATGTTTTCTTAAGTAATATGCAACTTACAGGCACAGAAATCATACAAGTACCCACCCCGGGAGGAAATGTCATCAACAATATAGGTTGGGCCTTTGTACCTTGCAATCCATGTCCCAATAATCCACCTGTTTTGGATTCGCTGCTGAGCGCAACTGAAACTTGTGGACCAGGAACAGTTGATCTCGTTTTAAAGGATTTACTTCCCGGAGAGAATGCTGTTTGGTTTAGAGATTCGTTGCTGACAGATACTGTTTACAACAGTGCCAATCTGTTCCAGCCGCTGGTGAGTTCGGATACGTGTTTTTGGGCTAAAGTCTTCAATGAGGGTGGTCAATGCTATTCTAGCGACACCATAAAGATTTGCATCAATGTATTTAAAAAACCTACTGTCTATTCAATTTCTGGCGGTGGCAGCGTCTGCCAGGGAGGAAATTTAAATATCATATTGGCTGATTCCGAAGTTGGGTTTAATTATCAGCTGCAACTAGATGGTGTTGATTTTGGATCACCACAGGCGGGTACCGGCAATCAGTTGGTATTCACTGTCACCTTTCCAACAGGGGTCACGAGTGGTATGTTTACCATTCTGGCTGTCGGTGAAGGCGGATGTTCCAGTGCCATGATTAATGGTGTCGCCGGGACCTACCTCCCGTCTCCTGCGCCTGTCATTGGGCTTAGTTCCAACAATCCGGTTTGTGCCTTGGGTGGCGCCATTGAACTCTTTGAAAATGGAGGTCAGGCGGTAAGCTGGAATTGGAGCGGACCCGGAGCATGGACTTCATCTTCTCAAAATCCGGTAAGAACACCGGTGACACCCACAGAAAGTGGATGGTATTCGTGTACGATAGAAGCAAACAATGGTTGCAGCAACGTCTCTTATTTATTTGTGGAAGTAATACCCAGTCCATCGGTCAACCAACCGTCAGACTTGGTTTTATGTCACAATAGTAATACCGGGGAAATAAACTTTTCAGGCTCCACTCCTTCCGCAACCTATTCATGGACCAACAACAACATTTCTATTGGGCTGGGAGCTTCCGGTACAGGAGATCTTCCTTCATTTACGGTCAGCAATACGGGAAACGTTCCAGTCACGGCGACCATTACCGTCACGCCTTATCTAGATAGTTTGGGTGTGGTGTGTGCCGGCGAACCGAAATCATTTACCATTACCGTTAACCCTATCCCCAATGTCGATGTCCTGGCCGACACCAGTTTTTGTGCTGGAGACCTGGTAGCTGCAACTGTAATTTCCGGCACGGTGGGGAATACGGTATTTACCTGGACCAATGACAACTCCAATATAGGTTTAGGTGCTACCGGCATGGGTAACCTTCCGTCGTTTGTGGCCGGCAATGCCACAACTGCCGATGAAGTTGCTACCATCATGGTTTATCCTTCATTCACCAATCAGGGCGTCAGCTGCATTGGCAGTGCAACCTCCTTCGAAATAACAGTGCATCCTTCGCCAACTGTAAATCCAATATCCAATGTGGTCGTGTGTGCGACCGGAGACATATCCTCAATTGTCTTTAGCGGTAATATAGCAGGTACCACATACAATTGGACCAATGACAACATATCCATTGGACTGGCTGCAATGGGCACAGGAGATATTCCATTTACCATAGCAACTAATAACTCGGCAAATCCCATTTTGGCCAACATCACCGTTACACCATCTGTTAGTAACGGCGGTCTCATATGCACAGGAGCATCACAGACGTTTACCATCACCGTAAATCCTTTACCGATATTGACCGCAGTGTCGGCTATTGAAGTTTGTGCCGGCGATGATGCAGGACCTGTTTTGTTTGGCAGCAATGTAACGGGTACTGTGTACAATTGGACAAACAACAACAGCAGCATTGGTTTGGCTGCCGCGGGCAATGGTGACTTGCCCCAGTTTGTAGCCATGAATAATACACAGGCTCCCAAGGTGGCCAATGTAATCGTAAATGGAAGTTATACCAATGCCGGTCTCACCTGTACCGGAGCACCCATTAGTTTTACCATCACAGTTAACCCATTACCCTTAACTTACGATGTTACGGGTGGTGGCATCTATTGTAACGGCGACAACATTGGGTTGCCTGTTGGATTGAGTAACTCTCAAAATGGAATCAATTATCAATTAAAGTTGAATGGGAATCCAATAGGGTCTCCCATTTCTGGAACAGGATCACCTTTTAGTTTTGGCAATCAAACTGGCATTGGGGTGTACACCGTTACGGCAATCAATGCCACCACCGACTGCATATCTGAAATGTCCGGCAGTGCTGAAATAGGAACAACTGATTGTACCATCAACATCATAGATCCATGTGTTTGTTTGAATAATGCGACCACATTGAGCAATGGACAGTTTTCAGAAACTATACAAATAAGCGCTCCGGCAGGTCAAACCTGGACAGTGACTGCTTCCAATGGCTTATACAGTAATTTAAGCCCTGCCCCACCCGCAGCACCCACCCCACTAGCAAATAATACCATATTCGTAGAAACGCCTGCGGGCAGTGGAATTTATCTGCTCAACGCCCGTCACATCGATGCGTTGGGTTACACCCTTTCTGCGAGTAATGGAAACATCTCATTAAGTATTGGCAATGTCTGTGTCTATCCCAACCCGGTAATTACCTCTGCTGCCGGGCCATTTTGTGCTTCGGAACCGCCATTAACTTTAACAGGAAACCCGGGAGACAACAATATTGTAGGCCAGGGCTTTAAAGTAAATGGAGTGCCTTCTACCACCTTTGATCCAGGGGTTGGGCCGGGAATTTATACCATAGAATATATGGTGGATGGTGGCATACCAAAATCATTTGGACCGAACGACCCGGGCTGCATCCAAGCGGTAAGTCAGCAGATAATCGTAGTAGAAGTTCCGTCAGTAATCAATCCGGGAAATCAGGTATTGTGTGCAGATAGCAGTACAATGTCTGTTGTATTTAATGGCAGTCCTCAGGCTACTGTCTTCAACTGGAGCAACAACAATACAACCATAGGATTGCCAGCCTCAGGCAGTGGAAACATACCGTCATTTACGGCCACAAATAACAGCACAGCCGTACAAACTGCACAAATAACGGTGACACCACAGTTTACCAATGCAGGGATTGTCTGTTTTGGACCATCGCA
>CALJKQ010000029.1 GCA_937973565.1 uncultured Saprospiraceae bacterium
TCCAGATCGTTAAATGTTTCAGAGACGAAGACCTCAGGGCCGATCGTCAGCCTGAATTTACACAGATCGACTGCGAGATGTCGTTTGTACATATCGAAGACATCCTCAACGTTTTTGAAGGCCTGGCCAAACACTTGTTCAAACATACCCTCAACATTGACCTGGGTGACTTTCCCAGAATGTCGTACGACGAAGCCATGCAGCGATATGGCAGCGACAAACCGGACCTCCGCTTTGGAATGGAGTTTGTAGAACTCAACGACATCGCCAAGGGCCACGGTTTTTCTGTTTTCGACAGCGCCGAAATGGTAGTGGGCATCTGTGCAGAGGGCATTGCAGAGAGCTACAGCAACAAAGACATCAAAGACCTTACGGAATGGCTACAAAGGCCTCAGATTGGCGCCAAGGGCCTCGTATACGTCAAATTTCAGGCCGATGGCATCAAATCTTCTGTCGGAAAATTTTATTCCGACGAACAACTCCAGGCCTGGGGTGAAAAATTCGGAGCCAAACAAGGAGATGTCTTGTTTATCCTGAGCGGTGAAACCGAAAAGACAAGAAAACAACTCAACGAACTCCGCCTCGAGCTGGGCAGGAGGATGGGCCTCATGAAAGCGGGCGACTTCAAACCGCTTTGGGTAATCGACTTCCCGCTCCTGGAATGGGATGAGGATGCACAACGCTTTTTCGCCATGCACCACCCCTTCACCTCACCCAAGCAGGCAGATATACCCCGCATGATGAATGGCGACCACGAGACCATGAAAAGCCTGCGTGCCGATGCCTACGATCTGGTGATCAACGGTGTTGAAATCGGTGGCGGTTCTATCCGAATCCATGATCGCGAGCTGCAATCCAAAAACTTCGACCTGCTGGGCTTCACCAAAGAAGAGGCAGAACACCAGTTTGGCTTCCTGCTGGGTGCCTTTGAATACGGGGCCCCTCCTCACGGTGGCATCGCCTTTGGTTTTGACCGTCTCTGTGCCGTGCTCAATGGTGTCAATTCTATCCGCGACTTCATTGCCTTCCCTAAAAACAACCAGGGTCGCGATATGATGATCGATGCACCTTCTTCCATCCATGATGCGCAGTTGAAGGAGTTGCATTTGAATGTGGTAAAGGAGTAAGGGCAATCCTCGGTGCGGGGCACCTCGGGGCAATACGCGCTGCGCGCTTAGTGCAATACGCTTCGCTTAGTGCAATCCTCGATGCAAAGCATCTCGGGCAATACGCTTCGCTTAGGTCAAATCAGGCGTTGTCCTTTGTATAGACCTTGTACTTAAAATGAGATTGGGCTCTCTTTTAAACATTAAGGGAATGAAGGGAATTAAGGGGCTTGGTCTATAATCAAAAGTCTTAATTATCTTAATTTTCTTAATGTTTTAAAAAAATCCTAACCTCGTTGTTTGGGTTTCCTCTGCTATAAGAACAATTCAAGAATGGCCATTTATAGAGACCTTTTACTGAAAATGGGATTGGCATCTCTTTTAAACATTAAGAGCATTTAGGGGCATTAAGGTTTTATGTTCTCCTAAAATCTTAATGTGTCTTCATGTTCTTAATGCCTGTGCCTATAAAACGCAGTTTTGTAGTGCATTTTATAAAATATCCCCATCCTGTTGTTTAGGGCTTTCTTTTCTATAAGAACAATTCAAGCATAATCCTTTAATTAGACCTTGCACTTTAAATGAGATTGGACTCTCTTTTAAACATTAAGGGAATGAAGGGAATTAAGGGGCTTAGCCCATTGGTGAAATTCTTAATTATCTTAATTTTCTTAATGTTTTAAAAAAATCCTAATCTCATTGTTTGGGCTTGCTCTTCAATGAGCCAAATCAGGCATTGCCATCATAGGGACAAGTGCCGGATGCTCCGTCCCCGGATGCTCCGTCCCCGGTTGCTCCGATTCCGGATTTTTCTTAGCTTTGGATTTCATTCATCCTAAAGTGAATTGCAGCATATGGGCAAGTTAATATCAACTTTTACATTTCTTCTACTCGGTCTTTGCAGTTATGGTCAGACACAACTTAAGGTCAATGTTACGTATCCGGATCCTACGGAGGGGAGATTGATATTGATGATCTCCAATGATTTTAAAGCGGAGCCGAGGTTTCAGATTACGGATGATGTGAATAGTCAGATTGGAGCCGGCGTGAATATCTATGAAAAGAGTGAAAACAGGAGTGTGACCTTTCCCCATAAAGACCAGGTTTTGTATCCCATTGAAAGATGGGAAGACATACCGGAGGGAGAATACCAGGTACAGGCTTTGATCAATAGGTATGAGACTTTTAACCTGAGTACGGGGCATACGGTGCAGCTGCCACCCGATATGGGAGAGGGACAACACTGGAACACCAAGCCATTGAATATTTATTGCCAGCCGGTGAAGGTGAAGATCAAAAAGGGGGTTGTGACGGAGGTGACGCTGAATCTGGACCAGTACATAGCCCCTTTGCCTGAGCCCAAGAATACACCCTGGATCCGGCATGTGAAGATGAAAAGCGAAAAACTATCGAAGTTTTGGGGACGCGATGTGTTTTTGGGTGCCCATGTATTATTACCCAAAAACTGGGAAACGGAAACGGATAAAAAGTATCCGCTGATGATTTACCATGGGCATTTCCCGGCTGATTTTGGAGGCTTCAGAACGGAGCCGGTTCCGGCAGATATGGACACCTCTGATTACAGCACCAGGTTTCATATATACGGTTATAAAAAAATACAGCAGGAAGAAGCCTACCGGTTTTACCAGCAGTGGATCAGTGATACCTTCCCCAGGTTTCTCATTGTTGAAATTCAGCATCCTACGCCTTACTATGATGATTCTTACGCCGTCAATTCTGCTTGTCAGGGTCCTTACGGAGATGCCATCACCTATGAATTTATACCTTATCTGGAAAAAATGTTCCGGGGCAAGGGAAATGGGAAGTCGAGATTTTTATATGGCGGCTCTACCGGTGGTTGGGAGGCCCTGGCTGCCCAGGTCTTTTATCCCGATGAATACAATGGCTGTTTTGCTGCCTGCCCCGATCCCATTGATTTCAGGGCGTATTGCACCGTTAATATATACGATGATGAAAAAGCTTATACCTGGGACGGTCCGCACCAAGCCGTTGAAAAACCGGCTAAGCGCGATTACCTGGGCCACATAAGTTCCACCGTACGCCAAAGCAATCATTTTGAACTTTTACTGGGCGATAAGAGCCGCTCCGGTCAGCAGTGGGATATCTGGGAGGCTACATACTCCCCTATGGATCCGGATGGATATCCCCAACGTATCTTTGACAAGAAAACCGGTGTCATCGATAAAGAAGTAGCCCAATACTGGAAAGAAAATTACGATCTGGTACACATCCTGAAAAGGGACTGGAATACGCTAGGCCCCAAGCTGGAAGGTAAGATTCATATTTACTGCGGTGATATGGATAATTATTACCTCAACAATGCTGTCTACCTCGCAGAGTCATTTCTGGAGAGCACGCGCAATCCTTATTACAAGGGTGAAGTCAAGTATGGTGACCGCGCTGAACACTGCTGGAATGGCTCTCCTGATTTACCCAATTACATCAGTCGCCTCCGCTACCATACGATGTATTTGTCTAAGATTTTGAAAAGATTGTAATCCATCGACCGCTGTCCGCTGTCTGCTGTCCGTCGACCGCTGTCCGTCGACCGCTGTCTGCTGTCTGCTGTCTGCTGTCCGCTGTCCGCTGTCCGATTAGGGCAATGCGCGCTGCGCGCTATGTGCAATTAGATCGG
>CALJKQ010000030.1 GCA_937973565.1 uncultured Saprospiraceae bacterium
TAAAAAAAGGCATCTGAAAACAAATGCCAATTGTGTGACTCCGGAAGGATTCGAATGCTGACGCGAGGTCAGCATCATGACAAAACTGATTGAGCTCAGTTTTCGTCATGGCCCTCAAGAGTTGGGTAAATAAAAAAGGCATCTGAAAACAAATGCCAATTGTGTGACTCCGGAAGGATTCGAACGCTGATGCGAGGTCAGCATCATGACAAAACTGATTGGGCTCAGTTTTCGTCATGTCCCTCAAGATTTGAACAAATAAAAAAAGGCATCTGAAAACAAATGCCAATTGTGTGACTCCGGAAGGATTCGAACCCTCAACCCTCAGAGCCGAAATCTGATATTCTATCCAGTTGAACTACGAGGCCGTGGCGCAAAAATAGAAAAAATACTAGAATTAGAGGTAACCGGAGTTTAGAAACGGTTAATCTTAAATATCTCGGTTTTGTCTCCTACTTTAAGTTGCAAAAAATACAGGCCAAATTGGTTGTTATGGCGGGAAAACAGGGTATTTAAAGGGATTTCTGAGTTTGTGACGTCAACCCAAATCTCTGCTTCATCCAGGATTCTGCCATTCAAATCAATCATTCTGGCATTGAGGTTATTGGCGTATGGCAACAAAATTTTAAGTGTATATTGGTCTGAAAAAGGGTCATGCGCCAATTTTAGGGAAAAATTCTTTTCTTCTACAACCGTTGTTTTATTTCTGGGTAAGTTATTGTCCAACCAAATCAATCGTTCAGAAATCCAATTTTTTAACTCCTGTACTTCTCCTGCCCAGGTTGCGGGTATGGGTTGTGGATTGGGCCAGACATATTGACCTAATATGTTCCATCTTTTAAAGTTTCTGACTTGCGCTTCCTGTAACTCATAACTCATAGAATCTATCAGTGCAAATATTGACTCTTTGCGCAGGGCTCCATTTTTCCGTTGATAATCATATGCTTTGCCAAGGCTGTCTATAAAAAAACTGTCTTGCAGCAGTTTGTCCCACCAGAATGGTAAATGATAGCCATCTTCCGGACAGATGCTGTTAAAGTGCCATGAAAAGCCCTGATAACTCTGCCCATTGCAGTAATCAGCATTGCCAAAACTGATGTCATAATCCCAAGGTGGGCCAATCGTAAGTTTTCCGTCTTTACTGTCTTTATCTTTATATAGAAATGTCGAAAGCCGATATCCATCAACATTTCGGCTGACCTCATTTAAAATCCAATAATCGACAAAACTGCCTACATCTATCCAATTGCGATAACCTTTTTCCGGATCTTTGAAGATGGGAGATTTCAATGCACTCTCAAAACTGGAAACATAATTTTTAATGTACACATTCTGTTCATTAGGTGCATCTTCAGGGTAATGGTACTGGAAAAAGATATTTTTAGGTTGGGTTGAAAGTGAAGTATAATTGCTCAACCAACCTCCATTCTGGGTTCCTGTTTGTTTATCGATTTTGATAATATAACCCCCGGTTAGGTCATCGCCAACGAGTTCCTGCGGCTCCAATTTGGCTATGTCTACTCTGCCTTTACCTCTTTTTATTTTCTCCATCAATACATAGACCCCTTCATATTGATTGTCGATGATTACTTCAACGTACCTTGTTCTGCTGGCATAGCGGCCCATTGCCCTGTACAATTCCATCGCTAAGACATTGTGCATGAGGCTTTTCTCATGATAAGATGGATACAAAATATAATCAGCATCTTCTGGCCACCCAAACAATGTAACATCTTTATCTTCTCCGGCTTCATCACGCACTTCAAAAGAATAAGCTTTTTTAGGAAAACTTTGTGAACTGGACCCTCTCAATTCTATGCCAATTTTACCGGAAAAAATATTTGCCGCATCTTGCTCAGTCTGATAATATGCTGGCGGATCAATAATTTTCATTTCCACATCAATTTTCTGATAATCAGGTATATATTGATTATTGGTGTTGATGACTACAATTGGCAAATTGGATTTAAGCACCTGAGCTGACATTTGAACGCTGAAAATGTAAAAAATCAGCATCAAAAAGATTTCTCTTTTATAAGGGTACTTGTTGTATTGAAGTTGTCTATAAGGTAGATTCAAGTTCATAAGCTTGTTTCAGGATAAAGATAACAATTGTTTTAACTTTTTTATGCTGCTAAGTTACTCCCCCCTCAAACATACTTTGTTTTGCTTGTTGGTTGCAATGTTCACAATTGTAAAGGCTCAAGTCAAGGAAGTTCATTATATGATAAAATTCAATGAAGCCACGCAACTTCACGATTGTTATATTGGGATTTCCAAGGACTCAGCTACTACTTTGCAGCAAAGAACCCAACTCTCTTCGCAGTTTTCCGTAGTGGTTCCCGCGGGTAGCAACATTGTAATTTCCCAAAATTATATGCCGTTACAAAACAACCAGAATTATACGGGTACTATTCCTTGTTTATGGACACTGGGAAATCAGATTTTAAGTCCGGCGGTTCAACCTCAATCAGATTTTTATGGAATCACTCCTTCATTGGTTCCTGCCTGTCAATACAATAACCTGCATGAGGGAGATACCATTAAAATATTTTCTCTTTCGATAACAATACCACAATCTGCATGTAAGTCTAACATAAGGTTATTCCAAAACGGAATCGATCCGGGCGCTGCTGCACCTGGCATGGGAGGTGGAGATTTTAGCAATGGATTTACTGTTGGAAATCCTGTCCAGCGATATAAAGGCAATTTATCAGGTTATTTACCATCAGACAAAGTACTTAACAGTCAGGACAATGGGTTTGGTAGCTTGAGAAAGGCGGTTTTTTGCGCCAAAAACAACGAAGCTATCCTGGTTGAAGACAGTCTTGCAGGAAAAACCATCTCACTCTTGACTCCTATAATTATTGATAAAAACATCCATATTCTGCGAAGTCCAACAAGCTCCTTCACTATTAAAGCACCAGTAGTTGGTTCGGCATTCCTTATCAACTCAGGTAAGTCGCTGAATATCAAAGATGTAAATTTCATCGCGAGTAGCAACCTAAACACTCAAGGCAGAATTTTCCTCAATTTTGGCAGCTTAACGCTTCAGAACGTAGTGCTCCATGATAACAACATTTCCCTACAAGGGACTGGATCAACCATCAATAACAAGGGTGATATTACTGTCAGTGGTTCCGTCATCCTGGAGGAGTAAATGACAAAATGACAAAGGGCTTTGTCATTTTGTTCAGTATAATTTCGTTTTCCAATTTTTATTCTGTTATTATGTCAGAAAAAATGAAATGGCACATTTCATGCGGTGAAATGGTGAAAATTCATTCAAAAATTTTAAAACCAAAAAATAAGCATTATGAAGCCAATCAACGACAGAGTTGTAATTAAACCAGCTCCAGCCGATGAGAAAACGACTGGGGGTATCATTATTCCTGATACTGCCAAAGAAAAACCACAGCGCGGCACAGTCATAGCCGTTGGACCTGGCAAAGAAGGTCACAAAATGACTGTTAAAAAAGGCGACACCGTTCTCTACGGTAAATATGCCGGTCAAGAAATAAACTACAAAGGAGAAGATTATCTGATCATGAGAGAGGATGACATCCTTGTAATAATTTAATCCAATCAATTCATTAATAAACAATACCATTAAACAATAGAAATATTATGGCTAAAGAAATTAGTTTTAATTCAGATGCAAGAGCAAGCTTAAAAAAAGGCATCGATGCACTTGCCAATGCCGTTAAAGTAACATTGGGTCCAAAAGGAAGAAATGTGGTAATTCAAAAAAGTTTTGGTGCACCTACCATCACGAAAGACGGTGTTACAGTGGCTAAAGAAATCGAACTTGAAAACGCCATTGAAAACATGGGTGCTCAAATGGTCAAAGAAGTGGCATCCAAAACGGCTGATGCTGCGGGTGACGGTACAACAACCGCCACTGTTCTGGCACAGGCTATGGTGACATCTGGAATGAAATATGTAGCAGCGGGAGCCAACCCAATGGACCTCAAAAGAGGAATTGACAAGGCTGTTGAGGCTGTGATTGCAGACTTGAAAAAACAAAGTGAAGTAATCGGCAACGATTTCAAAAAAATCCAGCAGGTGGCAGCCATTTCAGCCAACAACGATGAAGAAATCGGTACTTTGATTGCTGATGCCATGAAAAGAGTTACCAAAGATGGCGTTATTACAGTTGAAGAAGCAAAAGGTACCGACACTTATGTTGACGAAGTGGTAGGTATGCAGTTTGACAGAGGTTATCTGTCTCCCTACTTCATAACCAATACTGAAAACATGACAACGGAGTACGACAATCCGTTGATTCTGATCCATGACAAAAAAATTTCCAATGTTCAGGAAATCGTTCCTGTATTGGAAAAATCAGCTCAATCCGGAAGACCTCTTTTGATCATTGCCGAAGATGTAGATAGCCAGGCACTGGGTGTATTGGTGGTTAACAGATTGAGAGCAGGCTTGAAAGTAGTGGCTGTAAAAGCACCTGGTTTTGGCGACAGAAGAAAAGCAATGTTGGAAGACATCGCTATCCTGACCGGAGGAACCGTTATTTCTGACGAAAAAGGTTACAAATTGGAGAATGTACAACTAAGTGACCTGGGACAAGCAGAAAAAATAACCGTTGACAAAGACAACACCACGGTAGTTAATGGCAAGGGAAAGAAAAAAGACATTGAAGCCAGAATCAACCAAATCAAAGCTCAGATTGAAACCACAACTTCTGACTACGACAAAGAAAAACTTCAGGAAAGATTGGCTAAGTTGGCCGGAGGTGTTGCCGTACTTTATGTAGGTGCTGCCACTGAAGTTGAAATGAAAGAGAAAAAAGACAGAGTGGATGACGCTTTACACGCAACACGTGCCGCTGTTGAGGAAGGAATTGTTAGCGGAGGAGGAGTTGCTCTTGTTAAAGCCATGTATGCCGTAGACAAAGTGAAAGGCATCAATGAGGATGAAGATATGGGTATCCAAATCGTGAAAAAGGCTTTGGAATTCCCGCTTCGTACCATTGCAGAGAATGCAGGTGTTGATGGTTCAGTAGTATTTCAGGAAGTTTACAAATCAAAAGGAGCCAAAGGATACAACGCAAGAACTGCTGTTTATGAAGACCTCAAAAAAGCAGGTGTTATTGATCCTACCAAAGTAACCAGAGTTGCTGTAAGCAATGCAGGATCTATTGCCAGCATGGTGCTCACAACTGAGTGTGTGATTTCTGAGAAGAAGGAGGACAACCCTGGTCATCCACCGGCCATGCCTGGAGGAGGAATGGGGGGAATGATGTAAATTCTTTCTGCAAAAAGAAAAGCCTGTTCACTTGTGGACAGGCTTTTCTTTTTGTTCAATGACAGAAAAGTTTCTGTGTTTGTCTCCCTCTGCTATCTGTTCCACATGACAAAATGTAAAGCTTGGGGCTTTCTAACTTAACAAACTGCGCTTCCGAAGCTATACCCCTCCAAATTAGCTTACCATCTATATCCCATACTTGCAGTTGATTAAATTGTGCGTCATCCCCAAGAAGATGAATTTTACCATCCAAACACAAAGCTTCGCATTTTTTTTCTCCCGACTTGGCTGGTATGGTAACGGAATGATACTGCACATGCGACCTTCTGTATTCCTTGGTTTGTCCAGATTCTAAATAAGGGTCAAAAGGTTTCCATCTGTTTGCATAATATGATATAATTGCATAATGGTAAGTCTCCCCTTCTACAAGCTTACCTCCATTGGAGCCTAAATGATCAATATCCAGGCTGAAATGTCTTTCAATGCCTTTATTTCTGCCATTGGCTTTTAGAGAAGAAGTCCAATGACGTTCAACTTTATCAATTGGATCTAAGTTAACGGTGGATGAGTACCAATACAACTTATCAAATTTGTTCTTAACATCACATTGATATACCAATCTTGCTTCCCCTTCTTTGAAGCCCTCTTGTATTTGCATTTTTGGGCTTTTTATTTGATAAACTTGGTAACCTTCAAATAAGTAATATTTATCCTCAGATAATTTCTGTAATTCTTCAGGAATTGAAGCGCTTTCTGAAAATTCTTCAATGTTGACATTGTTCACATACGGATCAATGGTAAATTTTAACTTATTTCCGTCCTGTTCATAATATGAATTCAAGTTTGCACCAGGATCCAAAAAGTCATCAATATAAATACATCCTTCTTCAAATTGCATGAAGGCTTCATCTTGCAATTGATACGCAACTGACAAATCAATATTGTCTTGCCTTCGATGAATAGGACTCAGATGGAACAAAAATCGTTTTCTTGCTGCAGGTTGAAGAAAAAACTTATCGGCTACAGCAAGGGCTGTCAAAGAATCACTGAAATTAATGTTATCTGAAAACATGCTCCATGCATCCTGTTTTTTAGGATCTCCGTGATACATAAAATTAATCTTCTTATCCTTGTAATTTAGTTCCTCACCATCAAGGTTGAATCCATTCATTAATCTATGCATTAAATCATACCTCTTCACGGAAGACTTTTGAAAATGCGAGGTATTGAACAATTGAAAACTACTCAGTCCAAAAAATACAGTGGTGTCAGCCTGCTCTGATTGTTTCATGTCGGTGATATCAATTAACAAAGGATTCCCCAATTCATTTCTTATTACTTTACCTGAAGCGTCCCTTACAAATTTTTTATGCGATCCATGCAAAGGAAAACTACTTAAATTGTAGTAATAAGGAAATAAATCACCCGCACCACAATTGTCAATGGAATCAAGCCCCGTCTCAATCTGTCTATGATAGTAATATACCATACCACTTAAACTATCCACCCCTAGATATCGGTCCCTTTTACAATCTTGCCCGGGTGTTATTTGAAGTCCTAATGCCATATTTGATAAATCTCCGTCATTGAGATTGATCAAGTCAATATAGAAATACACACCGTCGTTTACAGGTTCAGGATTTTTGTAATGAAAGAGGTAACAGTTCATATAAATTTGCATGGCATCACCACCTGAAAATCTGTGCACACCGGCAACATCATTTATACACCAGTACCACAATTCATCTGGAAAATTCTCGACTATTTCACATGAATTGTGGAAGCCCGGATAATCACCTGCGCAAGGATTATATATTCCATCGTTATCTACATCAACAAAAGACGCCAGGCTTACATCAGGTAGATCAAAATTAAATTTACCCTTCCAGAATGGATTTTTTCTTGCTGGCCAATATTTTACATTTTCAGGAATCTTATCACAGTCATGTATGCCCGCATTACTGAAATTAAAAACATGTGATTTAATTTCCTCCTTTGATATCTTGAAAATTTGGTTCCAATTGCTGCAATGCTGAATGTAGTCTTCATTCCACAGCGGAGGTGGTCCCGGATAAAAATCGGATCTTCCTGAAACCGCATCTATTCCTGCACTATAATTGTTTCCCGCACGATCCTGAGCCGTCACCCAAATAGCCATAGGACCCACTCCAGCCAAGTGACTTTTATCGTGCAAATAATGAAAGAATCCATCAGGAAAAATAATCCCGGAGTTCTCTACTGAAAACCTAGCACTACTTGCTTTGTAATCAGCAGATATTTTAATGGGGTCACAAAGTGGAACTGTGCCTTTAAACATTGAAATTTCTCCATTCTGGCCTTTTGAAGAACGGAAACAAAAAAAGACACAAACGAGAAAGATAAACTTTTTCATAGAACAAAATTTATCAATAAATTCATCCTATAATAACAAATCCTTCCATTATTGCTTTTTTGTATTTACCACGACATATAACTATCCATATTGTGCAGGCATATATTAATTCAGCTTATAAGCAATATTCAACTTTTTTAAACCATCCACAAAGTCATAAGATGCATTTACCTTGGATGCAGAAGGTACCATTTCAAGGTCATTTTCACCTTCTTCTTCGTCAGCAATGATGATGCGAAGCCGGTGGTCGCCTTTATTGATGGCAACCAACTTGTGAAGTTCGTCAACCATTAAGGCATCTACATTTTCAAGTGGAATCCTTAAGGTGATGGATTTGGTAAATAACTTTCCAATGGTGTCCAGCAACTTCATATCCTTGACCCTGAAAAATTGTCGGTCACTGTTATATTGCTTTCCATACATGCCTTCCATATAGATGACATTGCCCTTTACCAGCAAGTGCTTGAAAGTTTCGTATTGCTCATTAAAAAGGGTAAATTCATAGCTTCCGGAATAATCCTGGAGTGTAAACCGGGCGTAGTTGGTACCCCTTTTGCTTTGCAACACGTTTACTTCTGTGATGAAGCCACCCAGTTTCAGCGACTTATCAGGAAGATTTTCAATATCATCCAACCTGGCATTGATAAAGGCGGAAAATTCCAGGCTGTATTGGTCCAGTGGATGCCCACTCAGGTAAAATCCGGTAATTTCCTTTTCCCGTTCCAATTTCAAAAGTTGGTGCCATTCTTCGCAAGGTGGAACGGCTGGCTCTTCAATCATATCCTGGTGCATCTCCCCAAAAAGCGAAGCCTGAGCTCCATCTTTTTGCGATTGGTAATTGTTGCCAAATCGCAATGCATGTTCAATGAAAGACTCAAATCCACCTGAAGGTGTAAAGTACTGCGACCGATTTAAACCAAATGAGTCAAGTGCTCCTCCCATTGCCAAACTATCCAGCAATTTTTTGTTGACAGATCGCAAATTGACCCTTTTCATCAGATCAAAAATATCTTTGAATGGTCCTTTTTTACGTTCGGCTATCAGGTCTTCTACCGGCCCCTCTCCTACTCCTTTAAGTGCAGAAAGACCAAATCGAATGTATTCTTTGTTGGCAATTGAGAAATTAATCTGGCTTTCATTGACATCAGGGCCCAGGACTTTGATGCCCATTCTTTTGGCTTCTGTGATGAAAAAGTTAAGCGATTTAACCTCTCCCTTGTTGTGATTTAAGACGGAAGCCATAAACTCCTTGGGATAATGCGCCTTTAAATAAGCTGTCTGAAATGCCAAAAATGCATAACAGGTAGAGTGGCTTTTATTGAATGCGTATGAAGCAAAAGCCTCCCAATCTTTCCATATCTTCTCAATAACAGGCTCTGGATGCCCATTGGCCTTGCACCCATTTAAGAATTTGGGGTAGGTCTCATCAATGAGTTTACGGTTCTTTTTACCCATGGCTTTCCGCAAAAGGTCAGCTTCTCCCTTTGTGAAATTGGCAAGCTTTTGAGACAACAGCATCACCTGCTCCTGGTAAACGGTAATACCGTATGTTTCCTTGAGGTACTCCTCCATTTCCGGAAGGTCATAAGTAATTTTTTCCCTGCCATGCTTTCGCTCGATAAAATTGGGAATGTATTGAATCGGCCCCGGTCGATACAAGGCATTCATGGCTATCAGGTCCTCAAACTTATTGGGTTTAAGATCCTTCAAATACTTTTGCATTCCCGGAGATTCGTACTGGAATATGCCTATCGTATCTCCCTTGTGAAAAAGTTGATAAGTGAGCTTATCTTCCAGGTCAATTTGATCAATGTCTATATCCAGGCCATGGGTTTCCCTGATAAAAGTCAGGGCATCTTTTATGATGGTAAGTGTCTTGAGCCCTAAAAAGTCCATTTTAAGCAGACCTGCCTCTTCTGCCACAGAGTTGTCATATTGGGAAACAACCAGATCCGAATCTTTGGCTGTTGCAATGGGAATGATATTGCTGATATCCTCCGGTGTAATGATTACACCACAGGCATGAACTCCTGTTGACCTGACTGAGCCTTCTAGTTTTTTGGCTGTTCTGATCATTTGACCTACCTCAGAATTTTCTCCAGCCATTTCTCTGAATTTGTAGGCTCTGTCGAGATCTTCTTTGTTCAGATCATTTTTCAATTTCTCTGAGACATCCTTCTCCGCCAGCACTGCATTGAGAGTGGCCGATAAGTGAGCAGGAAAAGACTTTGCAACCCGGTCAACCACGTCAAGAGGTACGTTCATCACCCTGCCTGTATCGCGCAATGAAGTGCGGGCTGCCATGGTGCCATAGGTAATGATCTGGGCAACCTGATTACGGCCATACTTGTCAATCACATAATCGATGACTTTTTCTCTTCCTTCATCATCAAAATCAATATCAATATCCGGCATAGAAACCCGCTCAGGATTGAGAAACCTTTCAAAAAGCAGGTCGTATTTGATAGGATCGATGTTGGTAATTCCCAAACAATAAGCTACTACAGACCCTGCCGCCGATCCCCTGCCCGGCCCCACAGCAACGCCCATATCCCGGGCAGATGTGGTAAAATCCTGAACAATTAAGAAATAACCGGGGTAACCACTTTTAATAATAGTGTCCAACTCAAAGTTAAGTCGGTCTTCTATTTCTTTCGTAATATGTCCGTATCGCTTTCTGGCACCTTCAAATGCAAGATGTCGCAGATAGTCATCTTGAGATATGAAACCTTGCGGTAATGGAAAAGCAGGTAACAATACGTCTCTGGAAAGCTTGAGGGGCTCAACTTTGCCAACGATTTCCATGGTGTTTTCAATGGCATGAGGAACATCGCCAAACAACTGGTTGATTTCTGCCTTTGTCTTTAAATAGAAATCTGAACTGGGAAACTTGAACCTACCCTCATCTGACAGCAGTGACCCTGTATTGACGCACAATAATACATCGTGCGGTGCGGCATCCTCTTCCTCTACGTAGTGCACGTCGTTCGTTACAATGGTTTTGACATTGTATTTTTTAGCCAGCTGCAATAAAACCTGGTTGACATCTTCCTGACTCATCAGTGAACCATCGATCCGATCAATGCCTCTGTGTCTTTGAAGTTCTATATAATAATCTTCTCCTAATAGATCCAGCCACCATTTAAGCAGCTTTTCTGCCTTTTCTGTATTGCCGGATGCGATAGCCTGTGGAATCTCTGCCCCAATGCAACAGGAAGTAGCTATTAAACCTTCGTGGTACTGCAGAAGAAGTTCCTTGTCGATGCGGGGAAATTTCCCATACATTCCTTCCTTAAAACCCAGAGAGCAAAGTTTTGATAAATTGCGGTATCCGATTTCATTTTTAGCCAACAGCAACTGATGAAACCTCTCGTCTTTTTGGCCTTTGGATTTTTCAAATGTCTTTTGCCAACGATTTTCAACCATGTAAAATTCGCAACCAACAATGGGTTTTATTCCTTTTTTATTGGCTGCTTTTACAAATTTAAATGCACCAAACATATTGCCATGATCGGTCAAAGCAATGGCCTGCTGCCCATCATTGGCAGCTTTGGTCATCAATAAATCTATGTCTGAAGCACCATCCAACAGCGAATACTGCGTATGACAGTGAAGGTGGCAAAAATCCTGCATCTACTGTTTTTTAGGTCGGGTTACCCCAACTATAATAGCCTTTAACCAACTTTGGTTCCCCGCTTACCGGGATAAATTACATCTTAATAAACTTGTGCGTTTCCTGCTTGTCACCTGTTTGTACAATAACCAAATACAAGCCATTCTGCCATTGACTTACATCAATAACTTCTACCCCGTTTAGCATTCCTTTGGCAATCGATTTGCCATTTATGGATTGAATAGAATACATGGATCCTACTGGTCCACTAAGTTGAAAACGGTCTTGCGACGGATTAGGAAATATACTACTCCTTTGACCGGTTGACTGTAAAACCTGGTTGATGGTCTCAATGGACCTTGAACCTGAAGTAACAATACTACCGGATAAATGGATGGGGTCATTATTTTCCATTGCTAAATAAAAAAAAGGTTGTCCTTGTGGTATATTGACAGATTCTGCAATCATCAAATGACTTGTGTAGCCATTCAACTCTGCTGTTTCTATGGCCGGGTGAAGGTCAGTTAGTTTGTCCAAACCGGTGTCTATAGAGAACAAAGCAGAACTGATGTCCATGGCCTTATTGGCATATACCGGATACACGAATTGACCGTTGCGCACTTCCTTGTCGCCCAATAAGAAGGATATCCCCGTTGACTGTCGACTTTCAGCTACCAAAGGCAGTGTCTCTGTTAAATCTCCTTTCCCTACTGCCGTAAAATCTAAAACTCCGTTGAACTTTTTGGCATCATAAACAGGGTTATAGGTAGCCAAACTGATGTCATTTTCTTTGATGTAAGAAGGAAGGAATCTCCAGTCTTCTTTACCAAAACTCTTCTTCCCTTTAAGGATATATTCTTTCAATAATAAAAAGTCTCTGGCATTTACCTTCTTATCATCATTGATATCGGCAACCAACATTCCCAAATGGGACAAGGTATCATTCCCTGCCAGATATCGCTTGAAATAGTCGTAATCTGCCACGTCAATTTCGGCATCCTCTAAGCCGGTCTTTCCGGGAATAAATTTCATGTCATTGTATATGGCAACATCCTTGAAGAAAAAGGCGCCATCTTCAATTTTACCGTAAACATTAAAGCCACCACCATTGCCTTGCATGGTCATACTTCCTGCCATGACCTTTTTTCCGGATGGTTGCTTTACCTTTCCAGCAGCTGTAAGTGTATTGACGCAGCTACCATTGTCATATACGGTAAGGTAAACAGCACAAAAATCCTTATTACCCATCAAATCGGTTGCATAAACCGTAAGATACTGGAATCCTGCATTGGTGCAGTCGTAAAACCGCATAGAATCGGCAGGATCGGGCGAGAACGAATATTTGATAAATTGGGTTGCGGTGCAATTATCGGTAGCACCTAAACTAAACATAGAGGCCGGAACCTTTAATTTCCATGGATCTTTACCATCCAATGCTACGCTTACATTCTGAACACAATAAGGAGTCGGCGGTTTGTTGTCCATCGTTGTAAAATTGGTAGTACAAGAAGTGAGATTTCCACAGGCATCTTTTACCCGCCAGGTCACTTTGTGTTTACCATAGCCTATCAGATCCGGTAAAGTAATTTTCAATTCCTGACCTACTTTTTGCAGAGGCAGGAAAAAACTTCCGGAACCTATGTTGGAATAAACATAATCTATTTTCAAATCGCCCCAGAGATCAACTTCAACAATCCACGACATTTTCTCTGATGTACACGCACCCGGGTCAATGGCATTGTTGGTTAACGTTACTCTGGACTTGCATCCTTCATTAAATCCAATGGTCACATCTTTACATGCTGTTAAAACCGGTTTTTCCTTATCAATAACCTTGATTACCTGTGTTCCATACCACACACTGCCCCCGAAGGGAGAATTGGGTGTATAATCACACCAATTGATCACAGTAAATTTTCTCAATATTTTTTTGCATCCCTCTTCAGCGCTACCCAAAAGTTCGTAAACCTCATCCCGGTAGCTTACCCCCATCAGATCGCAAGGCCTTGAGGTGATTTCCGGCTTCATATAGGGAATGTCATCTGTGCAATTGACAACAATATCTTTGGGAAACTTTACAATGATGGAGCCGTAATTATTTTCTGAAAGATAAATATTCTGCCAACAGGTAGGCTCGTTCTGATCAGCCTGGTAATTGTGATTGAGATCCAGGAACCACTTTCTTAACACATGACCAACATTGCACGCATTGGTATAAAACTGGTCTTCGTACATTGGGGTAAGGTACTGGTGACTTCCAAATAAGGTAGGTTTGCCGGTAAGCGTCAGGTCAGATATATCATCATCACATTTCAGGTATTTGTCAGGAGGACAAACCAAGGATGCATTGGCATTGGCTGCGATAAAAAAGAGTACAGACCACAATGTAGTTTTTAATAGACTTTTCATGTGTAAAGCTTTGGATTATAACCTAATTAAAAGACAAATATAATCTTTCTCAAGTACAAATGATACACCGTGATCAATACAGAAAGGCATTTTAACACTTTTGAATTATTTTATTGCAGCATAAATACATTAAAGTTTATTTGTATATATATGTATTTGTAATTCTATTAATAACATATAAATCATGGCCACCCTAAGTCATTTTACCCGTGTTTCATAAAGAAAATATTATGAAAATTTTGTCATGAGGGAGCATTTTAATGTTTAATACTATCTTTATTGTAAATATTCAAAATGAAACGCATATCTATTCTGCTCTTACTGCTTCCAATGATGGGGGTTTGTTCTTTCGCCCAAGTCGAATGCAAAATCGAAAATCTGGTCGTAGAGGTCTTACCCTGCAATGCCCAGGAGAAATTTGCAGTCGTTATAAATTTCACACCCGTAAATCCGAATGCCGACAAATTTAAAGTTCAGGGCAACGGTATCAATCATGGTACATTTTCATATGCAGATCTTCCCATCACCATTGACGGACTGGCCGGAAACTGTACAACACCGTATGAATTTGTCATCAGAGATTTAGAAAAGCCGGAATGCAGTGCTGTATATAATTTGGGAAAGATATGTTGTAATGCAGCACCATGTGAGTTACAGGTTTTTAACCTGGTTCAAAAAGAATGTATTGAAAATGAGGCATATAAAATAAATTTTGACGTATTCCCTCCTGCACCCGGCAGTTTGGGTTTTGATGTTTTTGTAAATGGCACTTTCCATTCATTCCATAAATATACTGATAATCCGGTAGAAAATCTGGTTATCCCCAATCATGGACAAGATCAGGATACCTTGGTTGTATGCAACAACGACAATTCGCTCTGCTGTGATACCTTAATCCTACCCAACAAATGCTCTTGTTTCATCGAGAATTCCAGAGCACAAGTCATAGAATGCAGCAACAATGAAGAAACCTATTACCTGAGGGTTAATTTCGATCACGGCACTCAGTCCGATAGTTTTTTAATTGGAGGTTCAGCCGTATTGTATGGCACTTTTGCCTATTCAAATCTGCCTGTAGTCATTGGCCCTTTCTCCTTTTCCAATGATCCTGTCGATCTCTTAATTGCAGATAAAACCGATATCTTTTGTTTTGGTGGGCTTACACAGTCAGCAATCAATGAGTGCAACATCTGCAATATAAGAGATGCTGTGTATGAAATTTTACCCTGCAATGAGCAGGGAAAAATCTACATCAAATTCAAATTCAAAACTACCAATCCGGGTGTTAAAGGCTTTTCGGTCAGGGGCAATGGCGTTGTTTATGGCCAATATCAATATGGTCAGGATTATTACTACCTGGGTCCCATTACACCGGATTGTAATAAAAACTATGAATTTATAATAGCAGATAACTCAAACAATGCCTGTACGGTAAATTTGGCCAATAACGTTAAAATCTGTTGCAGTGAATGCGAGATTGGTGCGCTGACCATCGAAGAAAAATGCGATCAAAATGCACCGGCCATAAGTCTTCAATTTCAAAATACGGGCATACCGGATGACAGTGTAGCCGTTTACATCAATGGAGTTTTTGTGGCAAAATATAAAAAAGGAGCCGATCCTTTGGTGATTAATTATCCATTTATGGAAGACAAGTCCTATGCTGTGAAGGTAATTGCTTTTAAAGCCAATGATTGTCTTAGAATAGCTGAATTTACCTACAATTGTGAAAGCAGTGAACCCTGTACATTCAAAGAACCTCTGATTGAATTATCGGAGTGCACTGGTGATAATCTATTTAAAATATTTTTGAAATTTGTTGCCGTGGGAGCTCATAGTGACAAATTCAACGTTACTGTCAACAATCAGAATTTTGGTCCTTTTAACTATGGTCAGACCAGCTACACCATAGGGCCTGTCAATATGGCTTGTGACGGAATCAGAATGGTTTTAAGAGATGCAGCCAATGAAGCTTGCAAATTGGTTATTGAAAAAGACATCAAAAAATGTTGCGAAGAATCCTGCGAAATAGAAGCAGGAGTCCCGGAAGCCATCTGTTTTGAAGAGAAAATCATTGGTATAAAAATGACCGTTGCCGGACCGACTGGCAAACAATATAAGGCCTATGCCGACGGTGCAGATTTGGGTACGTTTACTTATTCTTCAATCCCGGTTCTAATGAATCTTGTGCCACGACATCAGGGTAAAGTTGCCATTAAGTTGATCGATGTGGAGAACAACGCTTGCTTCCTGGTGAAAGAATTTTACCTGAATTGTCAGAATTGTGCTATTCGCGAACTATCTGTTAAACCGGTTGATTGCACTGAAACATCATTTAAGTTTGAAATCAATTTCGATGTGGTCAATGAATATTCGGATTCTTTTAATGTTTTCATCAACAATGTTAAAATAGGTAGATACGACACAGACCAACTACCCATCCTTTCACCATCTTATGATCCAAGGACCAATCAGGTTTATGTAATTAAAATTTTCGATGCAGCCAATGAAGCATGTCGTACTGTTTTAGAAATCCCCGGTGTGGATTGTGAACAAACAAGCACCGACGAGCTTGCCGTGAATGGCTTTGATTTCAGGATCTCCAATGGAACATTGAGCATTATATCTGCATCTGATGCTCAGCATAATTTTGTAAGTCTTTATGCTATGGATGGCAAAACCATACTTGCATCCAAAAAACTGTCACTTGGAGAGAATGTTGTTTACCAAACAAATCAGGCCAACTTAGTAGCAGTCGTAATTCGATCTGAGACGAAAATAATTTCCAAAATGATCTTCCTTGGGAATTAAATAAAAAAAGCCGGTCTAAAAACCGGCTTTTTTTTTATCTTTCAAAAAATCCTACACTGCCACCAACCCAATCTTTGTCTTTATTGTACTTAACTCCAATCATGGCGCCTTTCGACAAGCGGACAAGATTATTGACAATAATGGGCTCCTTGTATTCGTCCGGCCATAACATAAGCATCCGAATTTCACATTTTACACCCTCTCCCGGGGCATTGATCACCGGTGCATATTCCACTTTTTCCTGCAGCAAATAATTTTGTTTGTCAGTTATATAATCCAACATAGATGCCGTAACATTGAGTTCAACACCTGACCCGGCAAAAGAAAACAGTGGCTTTAGTACATAATTATGCAGATCTTCCGGATAAGAAGTGAGATCTGACAAATAGAAGCACTTCGGTACGTATGGTCCGGTAAGTAAAGGCATAGTAAACTTACTGATTCGATAAAACCAATTGGGATGTCCTACCCATTTTACTTCCAAATCATCTGTAAAGGAGAATTGGTAGACCAGATCATTTCTTTGCTCAAGTTCATCAAATATTACACGATTGTAAATTCTTTTGATGTGTATTAATTCTCCATTCTCATCCTGATAGTAAAGCTTTTTACCCTGTTTGATCACCTTGGTCAGACAGATAACTTTAATTCCAAGCTTGGCAGCAGTACATAAAAAATCTATGTATGTTGTTTGCTTTTCCGGTTCAATTTCCAGCATTACTACCTCCTTTGGGTCCTCATTGCCGACAATCACATCTCTCAAAAGCTCAACATACTTTTCAGCTGTCATGGCAGGATCAAAAAATGTGTCCAATTCATTGGGGATACCAAAAACCGACCGATAATGTCGTGAGATCATTTCCTGAAAAAAATACACGCTCGGAAATCCCTGGATTTCGATAAGTTTAGGCATCGGCTGACCTTTTTCATCCAGGGTGATACCGAAATCCATTTGCAAAAAAGTAGTATGGCTGTCTTCTCCGGGAACCAGAAGTGATGGATCAGGAATGGCATTTTGTGTCAGCTCTTTAAAATTGGGCTGGCAAATAACCTTGTTGATATTATCACAGGCCTCGAGTAACCTGTTTTTTAATAAAGCAGGTATAAAGAAAGGCGTTTCCGCAATTCTAAAGGGAGTAACATGGTTATGAGCTGCATAAACACCACTTAGGAACTCTTTGTACAACTCAGGTGTCCACTGATGGTTGTACCAATCTCTGTATTTTGAAATCATAAAATTACACTATGCTATACGCATGTGAATTTATACGTTTTATTGCGTTTCCAATAAAATTGGGAAGAATTGTTTTGTAAGTAAGGGCAATTTTATCTTCCTCCTCCAACTGCGACATCATACTATCGTATTTGGCAATACCATAATTCAATACCACCTTATCCCTGTTTTCTTCTTTGGTAAAATGAACCATCATACCGTCAGGATCTGCCTCCGGGTGGAATTGGGTTCCCACCATTTCTTCAGAAAACCTCACAGCCATAATAGCTCTTTCGTATTCAACATGGGTGCGGATTTTCTCAAGGGCGAGGATTTCAGCGCCCTTTTCTTTGAAAATATGGAGATTGGGTTGTACAATTTGCCAATCCCGACTCTCTACGACATAAAAGGGATCCGGCAGCTGACGAAACAATTCGTCTGACATCCCCGCCTTGGTTTTGTGAACCGGTTGAATACCAAATGATGCTGACTTCCTTTTGGTTATTTTACCCAAGCCGAAGTGGTTGCATGCCATTTGAAAGGAATGACAAATAAAGAAGAAATACTTTTTAGGATATCCTTCATACTTGTTGTAATCCCATACATCCTGGACCAAATCATAAAATCTTGTATCCCAAACACCGTCTCCTTCCATAGGATTTCCGGGCCCTCCGCTACTGATGTAAATATCATAACTCAAATCGGGGACTTCACCGGTGACCCTAACATCAAAGATGTCAGCATCCAATTGGTTTTTGTATTGAGATACGATTTGTGTAATGCAGCGCATACCCTGGTTAGGTAATCCTGCATTGAGATCCAATATTGCGAGTCTTAATTTCATTACGGCGCAAAAATAATGAATTTTGCGGTTTTAGGACGAGGAGCTAATTACTTTAACAAAGCATTTGAGAGTTGGGAAAACAATGGACACTTTAATTTTAAATCATTGTCCACCAATAAGTTAAAAAAAAAAGGCTGGACTATGATCCAACCTTTCTTTTTGTGCTTTTCCGTAAGATTATTTCTTAGGAGTAGCTTTTTTTGCAGGAGCAGCTTTCTTAGCTGCAGCTTTCTTAGCTGGAGCAGCTTTTTTAGCTGGAGCAGCCTTCTTAGCTGGAGCAGCTTTTTTAGCTGGAGCAGCTTTCTTAGCTGGAGCAGCCTTCTTAGCTGGAGCAGCCTTCTTAGCTGGAGCAGCCTTCTTAGCTGGAGCAGCTTTCTTTGCTGGAGCAGCCTTCTTGGTAGTAGCTACCTTTTTAGTAGCAGCTGCCTTAGTTGCAGTCTTTTTTTCAGTTTTTTTCATTTGAAATGAATTTTTAATAGATGATGATTGAAAAATGTTACTAATAAAACTACCCCAGGTGAGATTCATAGAACCTTCCTGGTGCAATTTTGCTCTATCGATCGCCATAGAGGCGGCGTTTTCTACGATCCAGTCAAAGTTATCCTGTCCAACAGAATTGACATCTGCATCAGGAGCACCGTTGCAAAAGTCGATGGCATAAGGAATACCATCACGAACGGCAAATTCAACTGTGTTAAAATCATAACCAAGCCCATGATTCAGGGTAAGAACATATTGATGAATAGTATCCAACAATTTCTTCTCAACCGGACCACCTCCTGTGACATACCGAAGGTGATGCGGATTGCGTGGCTCGTATTGCATGATGTGAACACGGTCACCATTCAGATAATAACATCGGAAATAGGTATCGAAAACAATTTCTTCCTGTAAAAGCATTACAAGCTGCCCGGTTTCGCCATGCTTATTCCATAGATCCTGAGGATCTGTAACTTTATAAACACTTTTCCAACCGCCGCCTGCATGCGGTTTCATATAGGCAGGAAATCCAACATAATCAAAAATACCTTCCCAATTCATAGGGAACTTAAGGTTTCTGAATGACTTTTCTGTAGTATCGTCCGGCCTTTCTTTTGAAGGTAACAAAGCTGTATTAGGAACCGGAACACCTAATTTAACGGCAAGACAATTGTTGAAGAACTTTTCATCTGCGCTCCACCAAAATGGATTGTTAATTACCGCAGTGCCGTTGAGTGCTGCATTTTTTAAATATGCCCTGTAAAAAGGGACATCCTGAGAGATTCTGTCGATGATAACAGCGTAGTCGGTGGCTTCTCCCTGCTTAACCATATCTATTTGCACTGCCTCAGCAACGATACCCGGAACTTTCTTTTCATTTACTCTGTCTATGAAAGCTTGCGGGAAAGTGCTTTCCATGCCAAATAAGATACCAATTTTTTTCATTCAATAAGTTTTCGTGAACGAAGTCTTCCCCTCTAAAACAACCCTTTTACCGATGCTTTTACAATATAATATTTTAACTTATATGTAAAACACACTGCAAAAGTATTATATATATTCAATATCCGTACCATTTTTAGTGATTTTTTTTTCGGAAACCAAAGACAATGAAACGGTTATAAGGAAGTGAAGAAAAAAAAATGATGGAAAAAGAAATGAAGAAAGATTAATTCAAAGAGAAGCGAAAGGATGTAGTTATAAGAGGAATAAATTGAAAGTCAATTAATTAGATCATTTTTAGCGCCGAATGAGAGATTATTGTTATTTTATAATAATTACATTTACTATGTTGCTGATTATTATTCTGGCCAGAGAAAAATCATGAAAATTTTTTTCAGAATTTTCCAAAATTTTTTCTGAATTGATGATATTTTTTTCTGCATCGGCAAATTTTGGGTTTCCATTGTATCCCAATTGAAGGTATAAAAACGATGCTATGCTCATCAAAAATAAAAAAGTAAATAGGACACTTTTGCTGTTTTCAACTTTCATTGTGAAGTAGGTTTTACGGTATAAAAATACAAACGCAACTTCAAAGAAGTTAGTTACAGTTTTGTTAATATTTTTTTGATTTTTTTATTTGAAAGGACTGCGCGGTTGCCAATCTTCAGCTTTGTACAGTTTTTTAACCAACGAAGGCACCAGTTTATTGTAGATTTTATTTCTATGAAAGAGATAACAATAAATATCTACAGCTACCGCTCCAACTGAACTTTTGATTTCAACCGCCGTTCGAGACATAAAAATTTTCCTTACTCTTTTTTGAATACCTTCTGCTATCATATCAAAAAGCATGTTGAGATAAAGTTGATGTTCTTTGTTAAAAGCAAGTTCGTACCCCAAAAAATGAGCGTCCATGTGATCGTAATTCTTTAAAACGGTGAAAAAACCTACCAGTTCACCTTCACCATTGAAATAGGCCTTGACCACAAAATCACTTCCTAGCTTTCTTTTCAGGGAGGAAAAATATTCTTTGTCAAGTATAAAAAGATTGAAGCCGGCATTCTCCGCAATGTTTTTATACAATCTGTGCATTTTATCCTGGTAAAACTCAATTTCATCAACCTCCAGATCACGGGATGAAATACCCTGCATCATATTTCTGGCTCTCCTGTATCGAATCCTCGCTTTGGATTTGAGTGCTTCAATATAATCTTCCATATCAACCCAATTCTCCGGCACTGTAAATATCATATTGGGTTGGACGCAAAACTCTGTTACCCCGCAGTTTTCGGGAAACTCAAAACGTTGTCCGAAATTAAAATCCTTGATGAGTACAGGACCAATGTTGATCTTTTTTGATTTCAACCAGTTGGATACCCAATCGGTAAGCCACAGTACCAGATCAGGCCTATCCTGTTTTGCAATATCATCGGCAAAATGGCACCCATATTTACCGGTAAGCAACATATTACCCAATACCAGTGTATGCATATTTAGCCAGCTTAGCACCAATTTCCGTAAAACAGCTGATGCGGAAGATTCTTTTTGGCCTGACTTTAATGCCTCCGAAAGATCAATTTTCTTGTATTGAAAATAAGCCATTCCTGCCCACTTTTCACCTTCCCGGAAAATAACATAAAGGGGCTTTAAACCTCCGGGTGCTGCCTCTTCCAAGGCTTTATGGTAATCAGCCTGCCAATACTCATCCATCGGACAATACTCATTCCATTCCGCATCCACCTGTTGCATAGATGTAAATAGTTGTACGGTATATTTTTTATACCGGACTTCTGCATCAAAAGTGGTGTTAAAGCAGTGTGTCAACATGCCTTTCTTAACGGATAAACATTAGATTTTGTTTGCTTCATATTTTCTTTTCCGACAAAATCGAAAAATTACAGGACCAAATATATAATATTACTGACGGCTTGCCAGATCTGCATAATCCTCAATGCTGGCTTTTATAACCCGATAAGCTTCTTCTTTGCCGTATTCTGAAAGTACTTCTACTGTCCTGCCCATAGAAGGCATATCTTTGTAAGTTACAAAATAGTGTTTGATCCTTTCTACCGTGCCTGCGGGCAAATCCTTGAGATCGTTGTAAGCGCCATAGATGTAGTCACCCTTTAATACTGCAATAATTTTATCATCTGCCTCATTTTTATCTACCATCCTGAGTCCTCCAATCGGAATTGCATCCACCAAAATATCACCTCTTGGAATTACCCGGTCCGTTAAAACCAAAATGTCCAATGGGTCTCCATCTCCTTTAATTTCTGTGCGCCCGGATGCTGCCATGCACAATCCGGCTATATTGCTGCCACAATACGTCTTGGGTATAAACCCGTATAGTGCCGGGACAACAACGCTATATTTCTGAGGTCTGTCAATCTTGAGGTGCCCCGATTTTTTATCAATTTCATATTTGACAGTATCGGTAGGAGAAATTTCTATGAATGCCCTGACCTCTTGAGGCAGCTGATCACCGGGATCAATGCCATGCCAGGGGTGTGCTTTGAACAATGAGAATGCCATATTTGCTGTTTGATGCCGAAAGGTAATATAAATTCAAATTTTTGAAACCAATAGCAATGGTAAAATAGAATTTTATGCGGCGAACGACTAGTAAGAACAGCAGCGAATCAGGTTGTCGTAATCGGGTTTATCTGCCGCGGAGGCGTGAATATAACTTTCGAGTATCCTGCCGTTTCTCACCAAAAATATACCCGGCATCTGGAAACCATCTCCAATCGTAGTGAGCGTTGGGAAAATGCCTTTGGTAGCAGCTACTTCAAATCCCCGTACCAGGGTTTTAAGACCAAAAAGCTGATTGAACCTGCCTTTCACCAGGCCAAATGCGAGGTAAAATCTGGTTTCGGGGTCTGAAACATGAATTACACGCTCCCAATGGTATTCTTTGAAGAAGTTTTCTGCTGTTGCCGGATCCGTCATATGGACAAAAACGGGTGTGATGTTCTGGCTTTTAAACAAGTCCATTTTTTGGGACAAATCCACCAGCGATTCTCTGCAAAAAACGCAGCCAAAGTGCCTCAGGAACACCAGGAAAACCAGATTGTTTTCAGAAATAGTGAAGACATCAGAACCATCTGATGTCTTCATTAATTTCATCGTTTCAGCCAAAGGCATTTAATTCAATTTTCAAGAAAGAAACGAAATATTTTATCAAAGGTTTAAACCAGTTTCATTTTATCGAAAACACTGATCACCTCTTCAACTGCTTTGGCAGATTTTTGCAGTAATTTTTTCTCAGCACTGTTGAGCTGTAATTCAATTACCTGAGAAATACCGTTTTTGCCCAATTTTACAGGAGCACCCAGGTACATATCTTTGATACCGTATTCACCGTTCAATTTAGCACAAACCGGGAAAATGCGGTTTTCATCCTTTAAAATGGCTTCGACCATTTGAGCAGCTGCAGCACCCGGCGCATACCACGCTGATGTTCCCATCAACTGTACCAATTCTCCCCCACCCGATTTTGTTCTTTCCACAATTGCATTGAGGCTGTCTTTATCGATCAATTCCGTAACCGGTATGCCCGATACGGTGGTATACCTTGGAAGAGGTACCATGGTGTCTCCGTGACCTCCCATCAGGATGGCCTGTATTTCTTTGGGTGATGTGTCAAGTGCTTCCGCCAGAAATGCTCTGTACCTGGCTGTATCCAACACACCAGCCATACCGAAGACCCTGCTGGAAGGTAAACCGGAAGCTTTCCAGGCAGCATGAGTCATTACATCCAGTGGATTAGAAACCACAATGATGATAGGATTTTTACTGTATTTCAATATATTTTTTACACATGAAACCACAATGCCGGCATTGGTAGAAATCAAGTCATCTCTGCTCATTCCGGGTTTCCTCGGAATTCCGGCAGTAATTACAACTACATCTGAACCTTTGGTATCCTTGTAATTGTCTGTACCCTTCAGGCGCGTGCTGTAATTACCAATGGGTGCCTGTTGCCATATATCCAAAGCTTTACCTTTGGCAAAATCTCCTCTGATATCAACCAGGACAACTTCTTTGACAAAATCTTTATGGGCCAATACATCGGCAACGGTTGCACCCACATTGCCTGCCCCAATAACGGTAACTTTACTCATGTATATATTCTTTTCTGGTTAAATTTACTTGCAAAGCTAAGCATTTCAGGCACTAATCTCAATGACCCATTTCATCTTTTTTCAAGGTTGGCAACATTGCGGCGGTAAGTCGGTCTCTCAAACAAAAATATCCTTACAATCGGAACTTACGGCAATATTTTAATGTTACATATTTTAGATTTTTATTCCGCTAATTATAAAAAATCAGGAAAATCACATAAAACACCCGATTGATTAACCAAATTTTATTTTTACCAATAAGCTTCATTGGCAATTATGCCTTTTACAGGTTATTTGTCCGCTGTGACTTATTACAAAAAGTCTATTTTAACGTATATTTGCAAAACTCTATATCAAATAATGAACATGATTAAAAAATTCACATTACTGGCCTTCCTGACAGGCGTTATGGGCACAATCAGTGCACAACATACCATGTGCGGTATGAGCACCAAAGATCAGGCAGCCATGACAGAAATGTTTACCCACGCAGGAGAAGGAGGAACGTTTTTGGCCAACAGGGGTGATAAAATTTACATCCCCGTAAAATTTCACCTGGTAGCAGATGACAACGGTAAAGGAAGAGTTGGATACAACACCATCCTCAACCAGTTGGACAAATTGAATGCAGACTATGCCAAACACAACTTCACCTTCTATCTAAAAGATAACTACAACTTCAACCACATCAACAACTCAGCTGCCTACAATTCACCCAGAGACAATGAAGATCTTTTATCTACCTACAAAGATCCCAAGGCAGTAAACGTTTTTGTTGTCAACAACATCGGAGACAGCCAGGCAGGCATTGGCATTGTACTTGGCTACTACAGTCCTTCCAATGACTTTGTAGTAATGATGGCAAGTGAGGCAGCAAAATTATCCAACACGTTAAGCCATGAGTTGGGACACTTCTTCAACCTTAGACATACTTTTTATGGTTGGGAATCGAGTCCTTATGACGAAAATGAACATGGTAACCCATGCGTACTTACCTTTGCACCCGGCACCAACATACAGGTTGAAAAAGTGGATAAAAGCAATTGCAATGCAGCTGCAGACCAATTGTGCGACACACCCCCGGATTACAACTTTGGAATTACCCTCAACAACTGTGTATTTGGAAAAATTGTGCTGGATAAAAATATGGACACCATCCGTCCGATGAAAGACAATCAAATGAGTTATTTTTCAGAATGTGCTTCCTACCAGTTTACAGAGAACCAGGAAGCAAGGATGAGGTCCAACTACAACAATTCTCTGAGATCATACATCAGATCATCTTATGTGCCCGTTACTGACACGCTGCCCGCTACCAGTGTAATCATTCAGCCAAAAGCCGGAGCGAAAGCAGATGTTTACAACAATGTGGTATTTGACTGGGAAGACCAGGAAGCTACCTATTACCTGCTCGAAATTAAAAACTCAAACGAGTATTACTACTACTTTGTAACGGAGACTTCCAAAGAGGTGACGGATTTGTTGCCCAACAAATTGTATGTTTGGTCCGTAAGGGCTTTTCATGATGGATTTACCGGCACAACAAGTCCTCAGACTCCATTCAGAACCGGAAACGTCATGACGGCTACAAAGGATATTAACAGCAATGCAGCATTTAAATTGGTACCCAACCCTGTTAAAAGAGGAAATACGGCAGAAATCCGGATTGCTTCTGTTTCGTCTGATAATGGGTTGCTTACCATAGTGGATGTTTCAGGAAAAATGGTGAAAAAATCCATATTGCCTTTGACAGCAGGTGAACAATCGGTATTGCTGCCGGTTTCAGACCTGTCTTCGGGTATTTACTTTGTTGTTATCAATAGCACAACGGGTAGTTTTACCCAAAAATTGATCATTGAATAATTTTGAAACTTTAGGAAAATCACTTTATGAATTTACATGAATATCAGGGAAAAGAGCTGTTGTCCAGTTTTGGCGTAGCCATCCAAAAAGGGAAACTGGCTACCACCGTGGACGAAGCGGTCGAAGCTTTTGAAAAAATAAAGGCAGAAACAGGGTCCGAATTTGCCGTTGTAAAGGCACAAATACATGCCGGCGGAAGAGG
>CALJKQ010000031.1 GCA_937973565.1 uncultured Saprospiraceae bacterium
ATTTCTATGAAATGATTTCCCCGGTTTTCAATGCACTTTAACCCTGCGGCAGTAGCCATCCAGATTTTATTTCCAACGGGCAAAAGACCGTTTCTTCTTATCTGGGCGTTGTTTTCTGGATGAGATATGAATTTACTGGTAAATATGGATTGCAAACTGTCTGCTTTGGTATCGTATACAAAAAGTTCAAACACCGAAGATGCAAAAACATTGCCCTTGCTGTCACTTTTGATGTTGTAAAAAGTGTTGTTGTTGTTTTGTTTCCCTAAGTTGTACGTGGTGTATTTATCGGTGTAAACATTGTATTTGAATACACCATTGTTGGTAGCCCCCCATATATTGCCATTTTTGTCTTCGCAAAGGCTATGAACTACTTCATTGTAAAGAGAATTTTTTCCTTTTCTTCTTCTGTAGGCATAAAAATTGGAACCATCGTATCGGTAAAAACCGTTGTAGGTGCCTATCCACAGTTGATTTCGACTGTCTCTTAAAAGGGAATTGGTGATGTTTTCACCGAGGCCATTTTTTTCTGTGATGTGATCGAACACAAATTCGGTAGGCTGGGCTATGGCATACACCATTCCAAGCAGAACTAAAAATATGGCAAAAAGTAGTCCTTTCATGTCGATAAGCCAAGATAGGGAGATAACATCAAGCCCCAATATTTTAATTGCTGAGATGTAGCTAAAATGAATTGTGATGTGGATAAAATAAACTTAACGAACAGATAACTGTCCATTTCATGGAGTTAATTTTCGCAGTTTCCAGAAGTGAAAATTTTAATAATTAATCTTAAGTAATTGATAACTAATGCAATATAAATTAGACGGACATTCCTACGATTCTATTCGTAGGCATAGGATGAACAAGATTCAGGATATATCAAAATGGCGGGAAGTAGTTTAAAACCATTGAAATGTCAAAGACCAATTGACCGTAATAAATCATATTTTGACAAACCGACGCACAATCTTTTTATCCGCTACAGTAATAAAAGCCCAATACATGCCGGGTGCCAGAAAAGAAACCGGATGACAGCTGCCATAAGCTTCGTATAGTTTCTTTTGATCCATGGAAAATATCTCCACTTTGCCGGAAGCTGCACCAGAGAGGTTGGTAGTACACAGCTGATCAGCAACAGGATTCGGAAAAATACTAATAAAATCCAGGTCATTTTCAAGGGTACTTACCTTTAAATCATCGATCGTATTGATGGTAGTATTGGTAAGTATGGGTGCGTTTTGGTCGAAGTATATCTCGGCAGTATTTCCAATTACGGTACCGTTGGGCAGCCCTGATTTTGTGTTGACAACAAAGCTTACAAAACCATGGCTGAGGCTGTCGTTTTGAGATTTGGCAGGCAGGTTGATGCCTGAAAAATCAAACCGTAGAATATCGCCATAGAGCAGGATGTTGCAGGGATGGCTGCTGGAGACAAACTGAATGCTATTTCTGTCGAGATCGGAAGTGATCAGGTCGTAGATGTTTACATCTTCCGCATAATCGTTGCCGAGGTTTTGGAAGCGGATGGTATAGGTCAGTTGGTGTATTTGACTTTCTTCTGACCTTCGGAGAGTATCGAGGGGAGAGACCGAGAGGTCGTTGGGATCGAAGGCGCAGCGTACCAATCCTTCAAAATGGGTAGAATCGAGCCGCTGAAGAGATCCGTCTGCATTTTTGATATCATACGTGAGATCAAAGCGCAGGGTATCGCCCACATTTTGCTCAGAGGGTACCCGGAATCTGCCATTTACGGTAAAGTTTGAGGGAGGAATCAAATTGGTAAAATTCCAGGTACATCTTCCATTTGCCAGATCCACCACGGCAGGAGTTGGGGTAAACTCGATGAATCTGTTTACTTCATTAAAGTGGAGGGTGATGGAACCATTTTCATCGTAGCTGCCTTCGTTTCTGGCTTTGATGTCCACGATTATGGTGTCGTTGCAGCGAAGGGCATCGGATGTAAAATAGACTGAACCTGCGTGACTGTTTTGGGCGTGGATGTATCCGATAGAAATAACGATTTTGTTTTTGTCGGCCTCGTCATAGATGTAGTTAAATGAAGTTGGTGTAGTGGGTGTAAAAGCGGGATGGTCAACTGCCACAAAGTTATACTGGCCACCAATATCGCAGTACAGCCGCATTTCTCCCTGTTCATTGGAGATTAGTTGAGGGTCGCCCAGGTTGACATTTATTTTCATATTGGGTAAGCCGGGTTCCCCTATGTCTCGTTTGCCGTTGGCATTGCGATCGTAGTAAACTTCACCGCGGACAAGACCGCCGGTACAGATGATTTCAGCTGCATTGTTGCAGCCGGGTGCATTGGTGTTGATATCATAGGGTTTGCCTAAAGCCAAATAAGCACAAACAAAAGGATTGTTGCACGTTTCTAGTTTACTGTTTCCATAAAGCTCAAGTCTGGTTACAAAATAGGGATCAACTTTACTGAGGGCAGAAATATGGGAGATAAAATTTGAGTTGGCAATTGAAATGGTGCCTTTAACATTTCGCAATGACGGCCATTGTCCCAAATCAGAGATTTTGTTGATTGCCCAAATTCTGAGATCGCCAAATATGGAATTCAGTTTGTTAAAGGGAGGAAGTTTGATCAATTCCTGAGTATTGATGAAAAGTTTTCCCCCAATTTTTTCCAGCTCGTTAAAGTCGGGTAATTCTTTAATTTTGCCTTGAAAAGTAATATCGCCGTTGACTTCTCTCAATAGTGTAAAGCCACTTATTTTTTCAAGCAAAGTCTGGTTAGCGATGTTGATTTCTCCGCAATAGTCC
>CALJKQ010000032.1 GCA_937973565.1 uncultured Saprospiraceae bacterium
CTATCGTTTTATTAAGCCCAATCGTCAAAATGGTATTGACAAACTATAAAAAAATATGACAACAGCAGCATCCATCGGCAAAGCCGTTACCACAAAGAAAATATTTAGCCGTGAAACGACTGTAAGTATTGACATTCAAGCCGATAGAAGCATCATTTGGGCATTATTAACCAATGCAAACGATTTCCCCCGTTGGAACTCAACCGTTATCTCAATTGAAGGAATAATCGCCCAAGGCGAAAAAATTAAACTAAAGGCGAAACTTGACCCTAAAAGAGAATTCAAATTGAAAGTAAAAGAATTTGAAGCTGATACTCGCTTAGTTTGGGGCGATGCAATGGGCAATAGAGTTTACACTTTAAAAGATATTGGAACTAATTTGACAAATTTTACAATGACTGAAAAAATTGGCGGTCCTCTTTTTCCCCTATTTGGAAAAATGATACCACCATTTGATGAAACATTTGAGCAGTATGCAATAGACTTAAAAAACGAAGCAGAGACAATTTCAAACACAAAAATATAATTTATAATTATGGCTTACAGAATAGGAACAAAAGAAAAACCAATGGCATTAAAAACACCACCCTTGACAAGTGAGTATACAATGCACGTTGAACAAAAGGATGAAAAAGATGTTTTAGTTTGCACTGTTGGAAAAACTGTCTTATTGTATAACATTGACATCTTAGACGACTTATATAAAATGCTAAAGAAGCACGGTGATTGGATGGAACTTGGCAGTGCAGATGAACAAAAACCGGCAAAAGAAGGAACCGTTGAATTTTGGGCTCGTTCAGAAAAAAATCCTGTTGGTGGTTGGTATGGACTTAAAAAAGGACTTCGTGGACGTGTAGGAATGTATATTCCACCCTTGATGGAAGCTCTTGGACTTGCAGAAGTGACACACGATGCTAAAGGAAATAAAATGAAAGCGAAGTAGCAATACAGATGAAAAGTCTTCAGCTCAATGGAGGCAAATGTACTAAACTCAAGATTTACTCTTCAATATGGATTTTCTTCTGATTTTATATTTATACTTCCGCCTCCCAACTACAGTGTTAAGTCCCTCACCAAAATGAAATTGTCAAAATTAAGATACTTCTGATTTAATGGTATCCCAATCTAAGAAATTATGAGCACTGAACAAAGGCAATTGTTAAAGACTAAAGAAAGCGGTATAGTTAAAATAGTACTATATTATACAACCATTGCCTATTGTATAACATGGATAATAGCATTTGGCATTTATTCATTGTTTAGAAAAGGAGATTTGACTAATTATCAACTAAATCTTTATCATTCCTTTGCAGCCTTTGGACCAACAATTGCTGCATTGATTTCAACTTACACATTTTACGGAAAAACAGGAGTGAAAAAATTAGTAGAAAAAATAGGATTACCAATGCTAGACAAACAAACATTTATTTTTGTTGTTTCACCTCTTTTGTTTTTTGGACTTGGTTACCTAATTTATCCAATTATAAAATCTACAGAGTATAGCTTCAGTAACTTTGCCCATATGAATTGGAGTAATTTAACTGAAATAGTTATATGGTTACTACCTTTATTGACCTACTCAATTTTCGAAGAAATTGGATGGAGGGGATTTTTACTACCACATCTCCAAGAAAAATTCAGTGCATGGAAATCAACTATTCTCTTGACAGTTATTTGGGCTTTGTGGCATATTCCGTTTTTCTTTTACAGGTTTGATTTTTCCTTAGGCATTTCTATAGGTTTTTTTTTCGGGATATTCGTTGGAGCCATTATTTTGACCTCAATCCATAATTCAAGCAGAGGAATGCTGATTCCCGTAATGCTATTTCATTTTCTGAACAATTTATGTTCAGCGTTTGACAAGGAATTAATAGTTGCCTTCTTAAGCACGGGCTTTGTTTTTCTTGCTATTTATATTTACAGGAAATTAGGAACAGATAATTTAAGTACAAACAACAGGATAAGGAACTACTTTATTGACTATCAAAAAAATGCCCAACACAATTCTGGGTAAATGGAGTATTTGAAATCAAAGTATCCTATTGCTTCAATTGCACTTTTCGTGATGTTTATTAATTTTTCTTCTTTTTATCTCACCAGGCTAAAACAATTGGTTAAAATATACAATTAGCGACCTTGGTACTCAAAGCCAGGACAGAAAACTAACTATACCTATGGGTTCTTAACTTTTGGACCGGCTATGCTATTGGATTGTTTACAGTTGAACCGACATGGCGAACATTGCCAATTTTAGTTTCTGGATTATGTGTGGCAATGGGAGGTGTATTCTGTAGTAAAACATTGATAGGCCTTGAAACGTAAGCGACAACGCAATCGATACTTTATACAACCTTTGCTCAAATCACAGGTAAGGCATTAAGCTTTGGAAATTTGACAAAATATATATCACGGCGAAGAAACCGTTGTTCAAAATATTTATTCACAGTCTACAAAACATCTGGAGCTTGTTGTATCCACCGGAAAATACAATCAAAACTTGACAATTTCTGCGTATAAGTCTGTTAATCTATTCGGTAGAAACCCAAAAATATACCTGATTCAAGGAAGTAGTATTGATTACAGGCAACGAAAAATAACATCCGGGTATTGGTGAATTATCATTAAATTACGATATTCCAATCGTCAAAACGCAAAGAAAATGATTGTAGACCCCAACTTTAAGCCGTTGGGCTAAGCGGAATATTACACAATATTCCAGAGAACATATACACAATAGCATTAGTTATGACAATAAACGAATTTGAAATTGTAAAATATTCAGAAGACGATAGAAAGCAAATTCTCGATGTTTGGGAAGCATCCGTTTTGGCTACCCACAACTTTTTAAATCCTATTGACTTCAAAGAAATTAAAACTATCGTCCATACGATTGATTTTAATGCTTTTGATGTTTATTGCCTGAAAAAAGATTTTCTAGTCGCAGGATTTATTGGTGTTTTAGAAAATAAGATCGAAATGCTGTTTGTATTACCAGAGTGTATAGGTAAAGGCTTTGGTAAAAAACTGACCAACTTTGCACTTACTCGGTTGCATGCAGACAAAGTGGATGTAAATGAACAAAACATTGAGGCTATAAGATTTTATGAAAAATTCGGGTTCAGAACTTATGATCGTACAGACAAAGACGACCAGGGAAAAAATTATCCTTTGTTGAGAATGAAACTTGACAAACAATAATGCATTAATTGATCTGATCGAATTGTCAAATCAGTGGACTGCAGGTTATGACTTTACAAATATTATTTCAATCCGGCTATTGTGTAAAAGAAATACCGTTAATTTGAATAAGTCCAACAATGTCCAATACGTATCCGTAATAAGTCATAATAAAGAGACCCATAAATTATCTAAAATGACTCGACAGAAAGAATCAAGCTTAGAATACATACTCACAAATTCACATAAAGACGATTTAATTGTCTATATGAAAACAAATCCAAATAAATTTACTGAACTTATAAAACTATCTATATCTGACAAACAACCCTATGCGTGGCGCGCTGCCTGGCTATTGTGGAGTTGTATGGACAAAAATGACAGAAGAATTCACAAACATATAAAAAATATTATTGATGTACTACCCGACAGACAAGATAACCAACAGCGTGAATTATTAATGGTCTTAGAGCGATTGGAAGTAAACACAAAATATGAAGGAATAATTTTTGACAGTTGTACAAAAATCTGGAGGAATATAAACAAAAACTCATCTCTTCGTTATCACGCATTCAAAATAATGGTCGCTATTTCAAAAAATCATCCATACCTGTCGGCCGAAATAAAATCCATTATGGAACCTTACTACACAGACAAACTAACAGAAACAGTAAGGAAAGCAATCGGTAAACTTTTAAAAAAAATGCCTGAATAATTAGGCTTATTACCAACTTTAGTGTCAAAGGAGCGGCTAAAATTATTTATAAAATACTTGACTACCCGGCTGTCAAGTTTTACCTAATATTAATTCTGCTACCATAAGGGATGTTGTCTGAACGGTTTCTTACTCTCTTCACTTTGTGAGATTCAAATTTTAAATTTGTCCAGACAAAAAGCTTGAAAACCATAATAAATGGTTGCCGGCACCAAATAATAAGTCTGCCGGATATTAATAGTCATAATTATATAACAGGAATATCAATCAACAGATCTTTGATTTATCAATATTTTGTACCAGACTAATAACAGATTACCCTTTTAAATGGCAAAGGCTGCTTCACAGTTTTTAAAAGAAGATAAGTCTATGCATAAGCCCAATGAAACAAAGCACATTGAAGGAGTAATGCCTCCTATAGAAAGGACTCAATAACTATAAAATCTGATAGCGATCCTTATAAAAAGACGATCAAAATGAACACACAGGAATTTAAAATTACCATACATATGGTATCAAGCCTTGACGGATATATTGCAAAAAAAGACAATAGCATTTCATGGTTTGACACCACTGTCAACTACGACAAAGGCGTTGACGCACAGGGCACCGAGGAGTTTTTAAAAACAATCGATTGTTACGTATTGGGTGCAAAGACATATGAACACGCTTTGGAGCTTTCAAAATCTTATGGCTGGGCTTACGGCGATAAACCGACAATTGTATTAACAAACCGAAACCTAAAAAAACACAATCCAAACATTGAATTTTATTCGGGTGACTTGAATACCTTTGTTTACGATAGACTAATGCCCAATTACAATAACGTTTGGGTTGCTGGCGGTGCCAATCTTACCAACAATCTCATTAGACAGAAATTAGCAGACGAACTGATCATCAGTATCTTGCCCATTATCTTAGGGGATGGCCTGCTGTTTTTTAACACTTTAGGGCAAGAACAAACACTTCACCTTAAAGACACAAAAGCATACAAGAACGGTATGGTAGAATTGTGTTATGGAATAAATAAATAAATTAAAACAAGACCAAAGCTCTAAAACAGGTTTTTATTAGTGAGATGATCCCCGTCCTAAAGTAATGACCAAAGGAATATTACAGCAAATAATTATCTTTGGTTCAGGCAAATAGTTTTAAGCTTCTGAAGACCTCCAGATCCAAGCCTGAAAACGATTTTTGCAAACAAATTATTTTATAATATGAATACCTATTCAACCTCAATTTTATCAGTTAAATTAAACCTAAATGCCTATGGTAAGTCAACGGAATATGAAATTCCATTCAATACCGAAGTTGATATAATTACAGGTAAATCAGCTTAAAAAGAATGAACAAATTTATTACGACCTTACATTTTGTACACTGAAGATGTATGGCATATAAAAGAAAACTCTTATACCGAAAGTAAATAAAAATAAATGGAAGACAATATTGACGATGAAAAAAAAGAATTTTCGGCAAACACGCCTCCGGAAAATTCTACAGAAGAAAAAATAAGCGCTGCTGGAGCGGAAACATTAAACATAAATCGAGAAAATAAAGACATGGAAGTACATCATCATGCCCATCACGAGGCAAATAAAAATTGGAAATCTTACTTCTGGGAGTTTATAATGCTATTTTTCGCCGTATTCTGCGGTTTTTTAGCAGAATATCAGTTAGAGCATGTAATCGAACATCAAAGGGAAAAGGTATACATTCATTCCATGCTTGAAGATGTTGTGACAGATCTGACCAATATTGAAAGCGCTATAACAGAAAACAATATAAGAATTGCTCATTTAGACAGTCTCGCTGATCTATGCTTAAATGATGTACATGCAAAAACGGAAGGCTTTGAATTTTATAAACATTATATTTATGGTCTTTATCATCCTGACTTTGTAACGCTGACAGAACGTACAACTTCTCAATTAAAAAATGCCGGAGGAATGAGATTAATAAGAAATAAATTGTCTGCAGACCACATTATTTTATACGATGGGATGACAAAAAAATTATCAGACCAACAAGCATATTATGAGTTGTATCAGAATAGTTCAATAAATCTTGCCAGCAAAATATTTAATTTTCAAAGATTTGGCATGGGAACTTTGGGACCCAAATTAGAAAGTACGACTGACAAACAAGAGTACTTCAAATTGATCTCTGCTGATAAAGCCTTATTGACTGAATTCGGAAATACAGTTGTAATGTATGAAGGTGTAGTACAATATTATAACGACCTTTTATTGGAAAGCAAAGAAAAAGGTAAAGTATTAATTGCTACATTAAAAAAAGAGTATCACTTGGAATAACCGGGTAATCGCAAAACAATAATATTTACAAATCAGAGCCTGAAAATAAAACTCAAACAATGTTCAAGTTTGAACATCTGTTTCTGTTCAGTATTTCTTATTAAGCTTAACTTCTTGAGAGCCACAAGAGATTTCCTCCTGGACAATGGTTCCAATAGGGTTCAGAAATCAATTATTTGACTTTACTATTATCTCCACGTTCATTGTGAATTTAAAGCAAAATGTAAATTCTAAAATTCAATACAAAGTAAAATTGAATTATACTAAACTAAACGAAACTGCAATATGGACATTTTCATTTATCGTCGGCTATTTAATAAATGGACTACTCGTACATCATTGACTAATACCTACAAAAATTCTAGATTACAATAAGTATTTTAAAACCGGGTCATTTTTCCACTCTAAGTTAGAAGGTCTGACGCAGACAGTTGTTAAAATAGAAGATGAAAAATTCCTTACTGACATTGAAATACAACCAGGGCAACCGGACCAATGGCCCATACACACGAAATTTTTAATAAAATCTTCACTTTAAAAATGGAACATTTCTCACCTGGTAAGGAATAGAAATTTAAAAAAAAGTAGCCGTCCAAAAAAAAAAAATTAAAGCCTTGCTCAAACCGCATCTACCCAAATTCCTGATCTGGAAATGAAATCCATCACAAGCTATTAACTAAGACTTATGATTAGTCGATATATAACATTTTTTTACTTTTCACTTTTGGCACTATTTTGCAGTGCTCAAAAGCATCTTCCCCTTAAAACAGAAAAAATATATCTTGATACATACGATTCAACCAGAAATTGTTATACCCTCATTTATCCAGCCAAAACACCCTGGAAAGGCTACCTATTTCTATTGCCCGGTTTTGGTGAGACCGCAGAAAGGGTAATGCAACAAACTGATTTGCCCCAAAAATTGGCTTTAAAAGGTATTTTGACAATCATACCAACTTTACAAGATGGGGCATTATCTTTTGGCGTGGACAGTCTAAGCCAACAAAGTTTCAAAAGAATTTTAAGTGATGTTACCTCAAAACACAAACTCGTTGATCAGAGATTATTTGTTGGTGGATTTTCCATTGGTGGAAGTTGCGCCCTTAAATACGCTGAAAATCCATCCATTTTACCCAGTGCTGTTTTTGCCATCGATCCTCCCCTTGACTTTGAAAGAGCCTATCATTCTGCGAAAAGAGAAATAAGGCTTGAAAAAGACAAAGAAAGCAATGGAGAAAAAGCGTACATCATTGAAAGGCTTGAAAAAGAAATAGGGGGAAGTCCGGCAACCCATCTTGCGGAATATTATAAATTTTCACCCTATTCATTTTCGGATACTACACAGGCTGCTATCCAAAAGCTGGTCAATGTTCCTTTGAGGATATACACAGAACCTGATATTCATTGGTGGATGAAAGAAAGAAAATCCGACTTTACCGGCATGAATGCAACTGAATGTTCAGCTATAATAAATGAACTGAACGCACTTGGCAATAGCAGTGCAACATTAATTACTACCCGTAATAAGGGCTTTAGAAAACCAGACAACAGCAGGCATCCCCATTCGTGGAGCATTGTAGACAACGACGAATTAATAAAATGGTTGCTCAAACAGACCTATCGATAACAAATCACCCTATATTGGTCAGAGTGGGAAACATATCCAAAATATCTGCCAATGATAACCCATGCACGAAATGAAAATAAACCAATGGATGAATTAGAAAAATGCCCTCAGAAAATATCGTGCAACAGCCGCAATAATCAATCAGTAGCCCTTAAACAAATATCATGCGTAAAATATTATTATATTTCATTTTGGTTGGCTTTACCTGTTGCTCAACCCTTAATACCTCCATTGACAGGAAATCACAAATTTCATCTAGTCTTGAAACTTTGACGTTGTTTGATCAAACCAGACAAAGAGAAATTCCGATTGCCATTTACAAACCGAATAAAGAAAATATAAAAAAACAAAAAATAGTTGTTTTTAGTCACGGATATGGGCAAAATAAAGGAGGTGATTATTTGGCATACTCATATTTGACAGCGTTTTTGGCATCCTGTGGATTTTTTGTCGTAAGCATCCAACACGAACTTGCCACCGACAATTTAATGCCTTTGAATGGAACGCCGCAAATGGTCAGACGGCCATTTTGGGAGCGAGGTGCTGACAATATTTTATTTGTCATCGATGAGCTAAAAAAAAGAGATCCGAAATTAGACTACCAACACATTACCCTAATTGGTCACTCAAACGGCGGAGATATGACAGCGTTATTCCCCCAAAAACATCCAAACATCGTGGATAAAATAATAACCCTGGACAACAGAAGAATGGCATTGCCAAGATCAAAAAAGGTAAAAGTTTACTCCTTACGATCAAGCGATCAGCCGGCTGACGAAGGGGTTTTGCCGACAGAAGAAGAAATCATTAAGTATGCAATGAAAATAGTAAAGCTGGCCAACACCACCCATAATGAAATGGACGATAATGCCAATGAGGAGCAACGCAAAGAAATCCAAAAATTGATACTATCTTTTCTCAATGATTGAATTTGGATTGCTGTTCAACATCAATAATTTGATAGAAATTAAAATTTTGACACACTACTGAGACCTAATTGTATAAAAGTCAAGTAGAATGGTGTTCATTGAATAAACTTATATAGTCATTGCTTTGATTACGCCAAATCCGCATACTTTTAACATAGCCCTCCCTCATTTGGGGCATCATTATTAATCCAACCTCACAACCCTGGATTTTCAGAAAAATTGGTTAAAAACGTTAAATAGTTAGGTTTTGAAATATCTTACTCGCACAGTTTGGGTATTATCATGGGTCAGTTTGCTAACCGACATGGCAAGTGAACTGCTTTATCCCATAATGCCCATTTATCTAAAAACAATTGGCTTTTCGGTAGTTTTAATTGGCATTTTGGAAGGTTTGGCAGAGGCAACGGCGGGACTTAGCAAGGGCTATTTTGGTAAACTTTCTGATACTACAGGTAAAAGGGTTCCTTTCGTACAAATGGGTTATGCGCTTAGTGCTATATCAAAGCCTATGATGGCAATTTTCACTTTTCCAATTTGGGTGTTTCTTGCCAGGACGATAGATCGCTTTGGAAAGGGAATAAGAACGGGGGCAAGAGACGCGCTGCTATCAGATGAAGCTACTCCACAAACCAAAGGCAAGATTTTTGGCTTTCATCGTTCTATGGACACTGTAGGTGCCGTAATAGGCCCCCTATTGGCATTGGTATTTCTGCATTACCAACCCGGTAACTACAAGACCCTTTTTTACCTTGCCTTCCTGCCCGGTATTATGGCTGTATTTGCTTCCTACTTTCTGAAAGAGAAAAATAAAGTATCCGTTAACCATAAAAAACCGGTATCAATCTTTTCATTTTTATACTATTGGAAAGAAAGTCCCGGAGCTTACAAAAGACTTGTTGCAGGTCTTTTGGTATTTACATTGTTCAACAGTTCAGATGTTTTTCTTCTGCTCAAAGCAAAAGAAGCCGGACTAGATGATACCGCTGTCATTGGCATCTATATATTTTACAATCTGGTTTATGCGTTGTTTGCTTTCCCTATTGGGATGGTGGCAGATAAAATTGGCCTCAAAGCCATTTTTATGACAGGACTCGTGCTATTTTCAATGGTTTACTTTGGAATGGCGATCAATACCGATTTGTACATTTTCTTTATCCTGTTTTTCCTGTATGGCATATACGCGGCAGCTACAGAAGGAATTTCGAAAGCATGGATCTCAAACATTACGGACAAAAAAGACACAGCGACTGCGATTGGAACTTTTTCCGGATTGCAAAGTATCTGTACCCTTATAGCAAGCACTTTGACGGGATTGATCTGGTTTCAGTTTGGTGCAACGTCGGCATTCCGATTGACTGCCCTCATTACACTTGTAGTGCTTGTTTACTTCATATCGATTCCCAAACCAAGTCATTAAAAGCTCATATTTGGCAGCTTCGAAGCAATTTCTAAGTCAATGAAAGAGGGCTTTCTCCGTCAATGATGAAAATAGCCTATTTCATCATCAATTCGTCCAATTAATGTAATTTTACCCAAAGGCGTCATCAGTTTTTAACCAGGCATACAAAATGTATCAAGTAAATTACTGAATGTCCAAAATTTAATGCAGAAAAATAGGTTTATAATACAAATGAGTACATTAGAACCACAAATTTCACATACACAACTTATCATATATGGCTACATCTCAACCCCAGTTAAAGACCTGCAAAAAAGGACATACTTTTCTTAAAAGTTCTGATTGTCTTTCCTGTCCCATCTGTGAGAAAGAAAAAAAGCCAAAAGACGGCTATTTATCGCTGATCGCAGCACCGGCTAGGCGTGCCCTGGAAAGAGAAGGAATCACAACACTGGAAAGTTTGGCGCTTTACAGCGAAAAAGAAGTCATGTCTTTACATGGCATGGGAAAAAGTACCATACTTAAATTAAAAGAGTTACTCAGTAAGGCAGGGCTTACATTCAAAGAATAATAATGAATACAGTAGCACATTATATATCTCAATTCGATCCGGAAATTCAAGCCAGGCTTCAAGCACTGCGCCGGCTTTTTTTTGAAGTAGTACCAGAAACCGAAGAGTCAATCCGGTATAATATGCCGGCTTTTAAAGTGGGTAGCCATCACCTATACTTTGCTGCTTATAAAAACCACCTTGGTTTTTACCCGGTATATCGTTGGCCTGAAATTGAAACCGAAATTTCACCTTTCAGGGCAAAAAAAACGAAAGATAGTTTACACTTTACTCATGACAAACCCTTGCCGCTCTCCCTACTCAAAAAAATAATATTGCTTACACATCAAACCAAATAAAAAGTACATCATGAATCTCTGTTAGATATTATATGAATATTAAAACCAGGGGATTGATCATAAGTTGCTGTGCTGGCAAAATGATAAAAATCTTTTCCCCCAATTGCCAATAACCTTTCTAATTTTGCATGGTAATTTATTATAAAATGATTAAACCAAATAAGCGGTATCTAACTTTTCTGATCATAGGCTACTTATGTGTAGAGGTTTTCTCCCAGGCCATAGGGCATACAACCGTAACCTTCGTAGACGAGTCCCGCAACAACAGACCCATTCAAACAGAAATATACTACCCTGCCACAGCAGCAGGCAACAACACTCCAATTGCTTCAGGTGCATATCCCTTAATAGTTTTTGGACACGGCTTCCTGATGACCTGGACTGCCTATGAAAACATCTGGACAACTCTGGTGCCCAAAGGTTATATTGTCGTATTTCCCACCACTGAATCCGGATTCGCTCCATCGCACGCAAACTTTGGCCAGGATTTAAAATTTCTGGATGCTAAGATCAAGTCTTCCGGTGCCGGAGCTACTGTTCCGGTTTCCAGTTTGGCAAATACATCAGCCGTTATGGGACATTCCATGGGTGGTGGTTCTGCCATTCTTGCGGCAGCTAATAATACATCTGTAACTACACTTGTCACCTTCGCTGCAGCCAATACCAATCCATCATCTGTGGAGGCAGCTAAAGAGGTTACTGTTCCAACGCTGGTATTTAGCGGAACCAACGATTGTATAACACCGGCTGTTCAGCACCAGGACATCATGTTTGACACCACCCTTTCAATTCTCAAAACACAGGTCTATATCAAAGGAGGAAGTCATTGTTATTTTGCCAACGACAACATCTATTGTTCGATTGGGGAGTCTACCTGCACTCCTGCACCTACCATTACCCGAGAAGAACAACAAAGCACCACTTCCGATTTTTTAATACAATGGCTTGAGTATTTCCTGAAAAGCAATTGTGAGGAAGCAATTGAATTTCAGGACTCATTACAAAACAGCGATAGAATTGGTTACAGACAGAGCCAGGGCATTGCCTGCACCTCATCTACAACAGGCAATATTGACCCTAAAAATGGCCTTTCCATTTATCCCAATCCCAATCAAGGGGAATTTACCATCAACAGTTCCTTTGAAATAAAAAGTATATCCGTTACCGACAGCATGGGTAATGTCGTAACCTCTTTTTACGGGCCTGGTCACGTATTTCCATTAAATTTAAGTCATTTAACAGGTGGCGTCTATTTTATATCTATTGCTGGGAAAAACGGGGAATCGCATATCGAAAAATTAATAATTAAATGAAGAAATGGAAGTGAGAGATCAATATTTGGAAAGTGCAAAAAAGCAGTTTGAGTATTATAAACTCCTGGGTGAAAAAACCTTTGCACAACTGGAGAATGAAAATCTATTCTGGCAATACAATGAAGACAGCAACAGCATTGCAACCATTGTAAAACATCTTTGGGGGAATATGTTGTCACGATGGACAGATTTTATGACAACCGATGGCGAAAAAGAAAGTCGCAACCGGGAAGCTGAGTTTGACAATGATATAAAAGACCGATCAGAACTCATGCAAAAATGGAACGAAGGCTGGGACTGCTTATTTAATGCCCTAAACACAATCAAAGCAGAGGATCTCGATAAAATTATTTACATCAGGAACCAGGGACACACCATTACCGAGGCCATCAACCGTCAGCTAGCTCATTATCCCTACCACATTGGTCAAATCGTTTACATAGGCAAAATGGTCAACGGAAGCAAATGGACGTCACTTTCCATACCCAGGGGCAATTCCCAAACGTATAACTTGGAAAAATTTTCCAAACCTAAAGAGATGGGTCATTTTACCGATGAATATTTGAAGGATAAAAAATAATCAGCCATTAAAACAGGCTTTACCATGCAACGGTTATTATCATATCCATAAAATCTTTACCTACCTTTACAGCCGCGCAACAGATCTCTTTTTTCATTCGTTTTACCGTAAAAATATTTTTAGCCAATGAGATCCATTCCTATTTTGATATTAATTACCTACTCCAGTTTAAATGCGCAGACAGTACAGCTTTCTCCCGCTCTGGATGTCTATCAGAACGTCCGCGACTTCTGTATCAGTCCACAGGGAAATGAGGCTTACTTTACCATTCAGAGTCCCAATCAGGATATTTCCCAGATAGTATGCGTAAAAAACAAAGATTGGCAACATCCACAACTACTTTCCTTCTGCGATGAATTTGCCTATATGGAACCCTTTCTGTCTCCTGATGGTCTGAAATTGTTTTTTGCCTCCAACAGACCCAAAAGTGATACCAGTCGTCAATCTACAGACTTCGACATTTGGTATGTAAGCCGCAAAAGTAGCAAAGCCCCCTGGTCAAAACCGGTGAATCCCGGAAGCCCTGTCAATACCAAAGAAGATGAATTTTATGCTGTAGTCACTCAAAATCAAAACCTGTACTTAACAAAGGATTCAAAAACGGGTATGGGAAAGGATGATATCTACCTCTGCCAATGGAATGGACTTGCCTATGAAGCGCCGGTGCTGCTGGGGACTGAAATAAACAGTGAAGGTTACGAATTCAATGCCTATGTTTCACCTGATGAATCTTTCATCATCTTTACACGATACAATGCCAAAGGTGGTTACGGCAGTGGGGATCTGTATATCGCAAAAAAAGATGCACAAGGCAACTGGACCGTTGCCGTGAACATGGGATCCGAAATCAATTCACCTTTTATGGAATACTGCCCGTACTATGATGACAATAGTCAAACCCTGTATTTTACCAGTAAAAGAAATACATTATCTCCCCAAAAATTCAGTGATCTGAATGCTTATAATGATTATATCAAAAAGGGAGAAAATGGCTTAAGTAAAATATACCAGTATAGTATCAAGCTTTAGGGCTTTTAATGGGCAATAAAAAAAGCAAATGAACAAATTTCCCAAAATAGTAGCCAACGAGCTTAAGTATTATGTTTACCTCTACATCCACCCCATAAGTCGGGAAGTATTTTATGTGGGTAAAGGCAAGGGAGATAGGGTGTTTAATCACTTACAAGAAGAGAGTGAATCACAAAAAGTGCGGCTCATTCAGGAGCTTAAATCGGTAGGTCTGAGTCCTGAAATTGAAATCCTCATCCATGGCATTGAAGACGAGATTACCGCCCTCCGGATTGAAGCCGCCGTCATAGATTTGCTAGGCCTACATAAACTGACCAATCAACAAAGTGGATGGAAAAGTGCCACTTATGGCAGGATGACCGTCCCACAACTCATAGCCACCTATGCAAAAGAACCGACTTCAATTGAAGAGCCTTCTGTTCTTATACGCATCAGTCAATTGTTCAGATACTCCATGTCCGAAATGGAGTTATACGATTACACGCGTGGTTATTGGAAAATTAACAAAGAGAGGGCCACAGCCGCCCAATATGCCTTTGCTGTTTATGAAGGCATAATTCAGGAAGTCTATACCATCCTACAGTGGGTTGAAGCAGGTTCAACCCTCAATACACGAAAAGATCATTATCCTGTAGAAGGGCGATTTGAGTTTATAGGCAACCTGGCACCCACAGGAATCAGGACAAAATACAAGTTCAAGTCAGTTGAACAACTATTCCAGAAAGGCAATATGAACCCCATCTTATATGTAAACTGTTAGCGCCCCGGTATCTCAGAAAAAAGAAGCAAAATCCGGTTTATATTTTGGTAGACATCAAAGTATATGATAGTGTCAAAATGCTTATATTTATACCTGAAATAATTCTCACTATGAAACTTACAACCACCCTTCTGGCCCTATTACTCTTCCATGTTTGTTCCTTTGGACAAGGAAGCTACGATGAAGAACAGCGTGCTAATGACGAATCGCAAATCCGAAAACTAATGATCCAGGTAATGAAGTGGCA
>CALJKQ010000033.1 GCA_937973565.1 uncultured Saprospiraceae bacterium
CACCTTGCCGGGAGTCTTTTCGCCGTCCTTGACAAGGGTGGCCTTGGCCTTCGGCGTGCCGGAGCGGAACTTCCTGTTCGCCAGCGAGGGCAGCCAGGCGTCCTTGTCAACGCCGGCCACGCTCTCCAGCACGCTGCGTGCCATCCTGGTGTGGCTTACCGCATTGGCCACCTGCACCACGATGGGGATGCCGGCAAACTGGCCATGCACGTCGGTGGACGACAGAAACTTTTCACCGGCACCCACATCGCCTTTTTTGAACTGGTCTTTCATCTGCAGAAGTCCTGCCATGGCCGAGCCTGCGCTGTTACCGGCAAAAATGCCTTCTTCGCGCGGAATACGACGAGTCATTATAGCTGCATCTTTATCGGTTACTTTTTCAAAGTGATCTATCAAATCAAAATTGACATTTTTAGGCAGGATGTCTTCTCCGATACCTTCGGTGATGTAGGGATAAATTTCCTTTTCATCAAACTCACCGGTTTCCTTGTATTTCTTAAAAACACTGCCATAGGTATCAATACCCCAAACCTTGATGTTGGGATTATTCTCCTTCAAATATTTAGCCGTTCCGGAAACGGTACCTCCGGTGCCCACGCCAACAATCAAATGCGTTATTTTGCCATCGGTTTGCTCCCAAATCTCCGGGCCTGTCGATTCATAGTGTGCCTGTGTGTTTGACAGGTTGTCGTACTGATTGCACCAAAAAGAATTGGGGATCTCTTTGCTCAACTTTTCTGCAACTGAATAATATGAACGGGGATCAGTGGGCTCTACGTTGGTGGGACAAACAATAACATCAGCCCCCAAAGCCTTCAAAAGATCTATTTTTTCTTTGCTTTGCTTGTCGCTGGTAGTGAATATACATTTATAACCTTTCACACAGGATGCTATGGCCAGCCCCATCCCTGTATTTCCCGAGGTGCATTCAATAATGGTTCCTCCGGGTTTAATTTTCCCCTCTTTTTCGGCATCTTCTATCATTTTCAATGCCATTCGGTCCTTTATTGAGTTTCCCGGATTAAAGGTTTCAATCTTACCCAAAACCAGTGCCGGATGACCGTCCACTACTTTGTTGAGTTTTACCATCGGGGTATTGCCGATGGTTTCAAGGATATTATTTTTGTATTGCATGTTTTAAAATATTCACAAAGATAACGGAATGATAGGTTGTGGGAAAGCAGAAGCACAATGATTCCACCTTAATCTACACCTTTTATTTAACACTTATATTGGTATCAATGTTGAGTAGTTGGCTTGAAAATTCAACTATCTGACAAATCAGTATACGTATTTGTTTAATTAATAGAATTTTATCAATTATAAATACTGATTTATACGATGAATCAAGCGAAAGTATAATAATTTTAAAAAAATAATATTTCTTAACATATAAATAGAACAAATTTTGGTCTGTAAGCGTTGTATAAATAACTTATTAACAAAATAATATTTGGCAATGTTTGTAGCTGTTTTCGCTTCACTGATTTCTGTTGTAAACCCCTTGGGCGCCGTGCCGCTTTTTCTGGCTTTGTCAAAGGATCATACACCCAGAGAAAGATCCATCACAGCCAGGCAAACCAGCATTTATTTCACGTTGATTCTTTTGGCATTTTTTCTGGCGGGTAGTCTGATCCTCACCTTTTTTGGCATCAACGTAAATGCCATGAGGGCAGCCGGTGGTTTAATCATCCTGGCATCAGGATATTCCTTACTGAGTGGTAAATTTGAACAGCACAAAGCTGTTGACCAAAAAGTGCGACAGGAAGCTATGCATAAAAGCGATATTTCATTTTCGCCTATGGCCATGCCCATGCTGTCAGGTCCCGGATCTATTTCTCTGCTGATTGGCTATTACACCACTTATTCTGACTGGTGGCTGAGATTGGGTATTATGGGGGTGATTGTTTTGTGTGGCTTTGTAGTTTACATTACTTTAAAAACAGCACCTGCGCTGAGTAAAGTATTGGGGGAAGGCGGCTTAAAAGCAATCTCCCGAATTATGGGTTTCATTGTGATGTCGATTGGTATTCAATACATTATCAACGGAGGTGTAGCCTTGTTCAGGCAAGCAATGCTTTAATCCTGTATAAGAAAACTTTCATCGAAGGCAAAAGGCAGCATCGAGGCAGCACTTTCTGCAATATAGGTGTTGCCGTTTCGCGTAAAAATGAGAATACGAATGGGACTTTTTTGCCTTCTCTCATATTCAAAAATTACCTGCCTGCACGCGCCACAGGGAAAAACAGCTTTTTCAATTAGCCCATCTTTATTCCTCGCGGTAATAGCCAACGTAGAAACCTTTACTCCCGGCTTAAAGGCCGACATATGATACAGCGCCACTCTTTCAGCGCACATACATAATGGGTAGGAAGCATTTTCCTGATTGGATCCTCCCAAAATACTGCCATCTTCCAATACCATGCCCGCACCCACCTGAAAACCGGAGTAGGGCGAATATGACAAGTCAAGCTGTCGGATAGCCTCATCTACAGCAGAACGATCCTGAGCATCCAGGCTAACAATATCCACAACACGAAGCGATACTGAAGATGTATTTTCCATTTATTCTATTATAATTCAGTGTAATAAGTACTGAATCAAAAACCGAACCAATTTGATAAAATAAAAAAAGGCCTGAAACCAGGCCTTTTGTACCGAAGGCGGGACTCGAACCCGCACACTATCGCTAGCACTGGATTTTGAGTCCAGCGTGTCTACCAGTTCCACCACTTCGGCGGCTTAAGCGGCTGCAAAGATAGTAAAAAAATATTCCTGTTCGACATTTTTATAAAAAAAAGCCGACAAGAATTTGCCGGCTTTTGATTCTTTTAGCTAATTGCTTAGAACATAATGAATTTTGATCTGGCACCGCATTGTGCTTTTCCAAAATATCCAATTCCCCAGTTGAATTCAAATACAATACCTGCAAAATAAGGGTTCGTGGTTTTCCTTTCTGCCACTCCTGCAGGCAGTGGATGCCCGGTGGCTCCCGTTTTTACTATATCCGTAAATCCATACTCAAATCTCAAACCCAGGATTCCACTGAATCTTCCATCGTTACCCAGTATGTTGGCACCGAAACCAAGTACACCCGCAAAATTGGTGTTGTTGAAGTTTGATTTTACATCAGAAGCGGTATTGCCTTGAATCTTATCCATTTGGCGCAACAGCGACACTTTTGGTCCCAATTCAAAATATCCCAGGTTTTTGGCATTTCTATACAATGCATAAAAATCCATAGCTTTCCATTCGTACGAATAACTAGGCTCACCTGCGTTGGTTACTTCTACGTCTTGTCGACTTTTGTTATAAAATGCTTCCAGTGACAAGCCATTGTACTGCCAGTTGATACCCAGCTTTCCACCATAGCCAAAGCCAGAAGTATAACCCAATTCATGATTATAACCGGTAGCCTTCTCAATGGCCGCACTGTAAAACCCTGATGCACCATATTGAACCTTAAGACCTGCATCAAACCATACGATGCGTTTTTGTGCTAATAGGCCAGTTGTCGCAAACAAGGCAATAAATAGTAATATTCGCTTCATTTTTAAGTTGTTAGTTTTATTGCTTGCAAATATATCAATTTTTCTAATAAGTATTACTTTCCACTGTGAAGGAATGGATATCTGTAATCTGAAGGGGGTACAAAGTTTTCTTTAATGGTCCGCGGTGAAACCCATCTATACAAATTCAAAACTGATCCAGCTTTATCATTGGTACCTGAGCCTCTGGCCCCTCCAAATGGTTGTTGTCCCACAACGGCACCTGTTGGTTTATCGTTGATATAGAAATTCCCGGCAGCATTTCTCAAAGACTCTACCGCTTTTATGGTTGCACTTCTTTCATTTGAAAATATACTGCCTGTCAAAGCATAAGGTGATGTAGAATCAACCAACTTCAATGTTTCTTCGTATGCCTCATCTTTGTATACATAAATCGTAAGTACGGGCCCAAATAGTTCTTCGCACATGGTTACATAGGATGGATCCTCAGCCAGGATGACGGTGGGCTCAATGAAATAGCCTTTCTTCTTGCTATGCTTTCCGCCCGCAATCACCTTGGCTTTTTTGTCTTTTTTGGCATTTTCGATGTAAGCCGTTATTTTATCATAGGCACGTTCGTCGATAACGGCGTTGATAAAATTGCCAAAATCTTCCGGACTGCCCATTTTAAATGACTTCAAATCATCCAAAAGATGCTTTTCTACCTTTTTCCACAATGATGCAGGAATATAGGCACGTGAAGCTGCACTGCATTTTTGTCCCTGAAATTCAAATGCCCCTCTGGATAATGCTGTAGCCACTTGTTTGGGATCAGCAGAAGGATGCACCATCACAAAATCCTTACCTCCGGTTTCACCAACAATTCTTGGGTAACTTTTGTATTGAGAAATATTTTGACCTATTTGTTGCCATAATTTTTGAAATACGCCGGTACTGCCGGTAAAGTGCAGTCCTGCAAATTCAGGGTGACTGAAAATCACACTTCCTGCTGTCGGACCATCCACATAAACAAGGTTAATGACCCCGGCCGGCAAACCTGCTTCCAAGAATATTTCCATGATCAATTGCGCAGAATAAATTTGTGTTTCTGCCGGTTTCCACACAACCGTGTTGCCCATTAGAGCAGGTGCTCCGGGCAAATTGCCCGCGATAGATGTAAAATTGAAAGGTGTCAGGGCAAAAACGAAACCTTCCAAAGGCCGATACTCAAGCCTGTTCCATGTACCGGGTGCACTCTCAGGTTGAATCTGGTAGATTTCGGTCATGTATTGAACATTAAACCGGAAAAAGTCGGCCATTTCACACACACAATCAATTTCTGCCTGGTATATGTTTTTACTTTGACCTATCATAGTGGCCGCATTCATCCTTGCTCTGTAAGGCCCTGTCATTAAATCTGCTGCTCTCAGGAAAATAGCAGCCCTGTCCTGCCATGGCATATTGGCCCAGGATTCCTTAGCCTTAAGAGCAGCGTCAATAGCTGCTTGCACATGTGTTTTATCACCAGCATAATAGTGCCCGATAGTGTGCTCTCTGTCATGAGGAGAATGAATGGCAACTTTTTTCTTTGATTTCACTCTTTCTGAACCAATATACATGGGTATATCAGCTGACTTCGATTTCATGCTTTTGATAGCGTCCTGAACTTCTTTTCTTTCTTTGCTGCCGGGAGCATAAGATAATACGGGTTCGTTTTTTGCTACCGGAACCTTATAAAATGCATTTGACATGATGGGATTGTTTTTTAATATCAATTTAATCTTCCTCGCTTAACTAAATACGTTTGCAATACCGGCACAAATCCTTCATTTATGTCAGCTTCAACAAACTCTATTTTGTACTGGAGACACCTCATCTTGAGGCTTTCAGTAAACTCTTTTACCTTACCAACATAGTAGGATTTTACTTCGTTGCTTTGCAATTTCACTTTTTCACCCGATTCTAAATCAACAAACTCGATCGGACGATTTTCAAATTCAAAATCGAGCTCATGCTTTTTATCGGTTACATGGAAAAGTATCACTTCGTGCTTGGCATACTTCAGGTGTTGTAGTGCAGCAAACATCTTTTCCATGTCCTCTCCATTGTCAAACATATCACTGAAAATAATAACAAGAGAGCGCTTATGAATGGCATCTGCTATTTGGTGCAGTGCATCTGCCGCAGCTGTGGTTTTATTTTCTTCTTTATCATGAATGAGTTTTTCAAGATACGTGAGAAGCAACTGATAATGGGTGGTGGATGACTTACAAATGGTGTGGGCAACCAACCGGTGATCAAAAAGGCTTAACCCAAAGGAATCACGCTGCTTTCTTAACAAGTTCATGATAGAAGCAGCAGCAATAGATGAAAACTGAAGTTTGTTGAGCTTTCCTTCGACTTGAGGGTAGTACATGGAAGAGGAAGTGTCAATGATCAGCTGGCACCTTAAATTGGTTTCTTCTTCGTACTTCTTCACAAACATTTTGTCACTCCGGGCGTACACTTTCCAGTCGATATCTTTGGTGGATTCGCCCTGGTTATACAAACGATGTTCGGCAAATTCTACCGAAAAGCCGTGGAAAGGACTCTTATGCAGGCCAATGATAAAGCCTTCTACTACTTGTTTTGCCAACAACTCCAGATTTTCGAGCTGTTTTAAATCAAATTGTTCAAAAAACTTCATCCATCCATCTTTAGTCCTGCAAAATAACGAAAATTATAGCAAACTTATTCCATTAAGAATACAACGTATTGTACCCTAACATTGTTGAGTTAACCGGATCTTTACAATGATACCCGTCTGAATATCAAGGTCTAAAGCTTAATGAAGGGAACGGTAATGCGATCCTTTCCAAAGATGGCTGTAACATAATACAATCCTGATGGAAGGTTGGACCCCATCCATTGGCCCTGATAACCTGAAATTTTTTCTATTTCAATTCCCAGAGCGTTGGTAATCGTCAACCGATCCGGCCAAACATTGGCTTGAATAAAGAATCCAAGCTGGGATGGCGAAGGAAAAATTTTAAAACCATACTGTTTTTCATCAGAATCTTCCGTACCAAGTACATCTTCCACAAAGCCTATTTTATCCAAACCTTGTTTTATCTCAGGATTGCTCATAAAATGGTTCCATAGCAAGCCGGTTCTGTAGTTTTGCATCATCACCACAATCGGCCCCTGATCTATGGCCAAATAACTGCTGGCATACCAATTTTTCGATGGATTAAAAGCATCATAAAAGCCAAATTCCCCCCAGAGCCTTTCTCCTTCCTCAAAGTAGAAATACCTGAGGGCATCAATGCTGTACTCAGGCGTATAAGGAATGGAAGACAATGCTGCTGTGGGAGTGATGGTACCATTATCCCTGTTTACAGGCTCATGTGCTACATAACCATTGGGATCATCGCTCGCTGTAAGCCCCCAACAGTCTGCTGAATAAGCTTTGTGCTTGAGAGGATTGGAAATACAATAAGCCCTGTTAATGAGGGTGTGCTGCGTATTTTGAAAAAAGTAGTTGCAATAGGAATCTTTAATTCCTCTGGGATCAAAACCTAAATAGGAATAATGAGCAAAGAAAAGTGGCCCGCCATAAGCAGGTCCAACAGGTAGAAGAAAAGAATAATAGGAAAGTCCGTTTTTGTAGTTACCCCCTGCCCATCCGGATTTCCAGTAACTCGGAGGTACCGGGTGCGTTGGAGAAGAAATGGCGAGTAAATAAACAATCAAAGCCTCATTGTATCCACGGATAGCATGGTTTATCTTCCACTCATGCTGCGGCGACCAATGCCAATATAGAACTCCACTATTGTTTTTGGTATAAAAATCCCATTCTACAGCTTCCCAAAGTTTGGTAATGATTTTTCGGAGTGCTTGTTCATCGGTATTATTTTCATTAAAAAATGACCTCGCCGCCAATAAGCCCTGCATCAAAAAAGCAGTTTCTACAAGATCACCTCCATTGTCGTACTGGCTAAAAGGAAAGACATCGCCGGTTCTGCCATCCATCCAATGGGGAAATACACCATGGAATTTATCTGCAAATTGCAGAAAGCTTACCAATTTAATCATTCTTTGTAAGCCCTGATTTCTGGTAATATAGCCGTTTTCAATGCCCGCCAGCAATGCCATAATACCAAAACCTGTTCCACCGGTAGTAACCACATCTCCACTCGTATTTCTTTCCCTGGCCATTCCCGAAGTTGGATGTCCAAAATCCCAAAAGTACCTGAACGTGGCTTCCTGTACCATATCTACCAATTCTTCATCGGTCATGCTTTTTTCCTGAACAAATATGGTATCCGATACAGCCAATGGCTCTAACAGTCCATTCAATGCTCTGACGTAAAGATGGTATTCTTCCAAAACTTTGGCATCCGTAAAATAAAAATATTTTTTGCCCGTACTCCTTTGTACTTCCTCATAAGCACCGCCGAATTTGGAAACAAATACCTGAAAATAGACAGCGTCAGACCCCGTGTATGTCCAGGCAATTTCAGAATGTCTTTCGAAACGCTTGACGTCAAGTGTCAATTGATTTTGGGCAAATGCTGATAACACAATTGCCCAAAAAATGATTGTAAAACTAAATCTTAATCTGTTTACCATCCACTATTTTGTTGTAAAACCCCATCGCTTAAGTCCAACTCTGTTTGGGGAACGGGGAATAACTCGTGTTTATTATCAACAAAGTTTTTACCTACTGCTTTCATTGTTTCTCCGGCAATTCCCCAACGCATCAGGTCAAACCAACGATGCTGTTCCATGGCCAATTCAACTCTTCTTTCTCTTCTGATCCTATCTCCTAGCACTGATTGATCTGTAGTGGTAACATCGGTAAGTATAAAATTGTTAGTACCTCTTGCTCTTTTCCGGATTTGATTAAGCAAAGGAAGGGCAGCTGCTGAATTACCCAATTCGTTGTAGGCTTCCGCGGCCAGCAACAAAACATCTGCATATCTCAATAAACGGATGTTACCGGGACCATTATCCTGTAAGCCTGCATGTTTAGGCACCCAGGCCTTTTGGTTATAACGCTCATTCAGGATGTCAGGATTATCTTCCACTTTTGTAGAACCGTCGGGCAATATCTCACCTACATAAATTACAGTTGCCTGCCTCCTTGGATCTCCTGACTCATAGGCAGCCACCAGATTATCTGATGGCCTGTTGAATCCCCAACCCAGATTGGGAATTCCTCTGACCCCTTGAACCATGTTGTAGGGACTTGCTCCGGGACCGGCAACGGCCGCCTGGATGGCAACAGCAGAAATTTCAAAAACGCTTTCAGGGCCTTGTTCTCCCTTCGCTGAAAAAATGTCAGCATATGATGGCATGAGGGAGTATTCATTACTATTGATAATGGCTTCACACTGTTCCAATGCTTTGGCATAATCCTTCTTTACCATGTAAACTTTTGCCAAAACACCGCGCGCAGCACCTTTGGTGGCCCTACCCAGATCCTCAGCAGCATACTTACTTCTTTCCGGTAATACATCAATGGCTTCCTTCAAATCCTTCTCAAGTTGATCGTAAACCAGTGCTTTGGATGTCCTGCTCTGCGTAAAATATTCATCTTCTGTCAGAATCTTTGTGATGAGCGGTATATCTCCATACCATTGCACCAATCTGAAATAAACAAACGCCCGAAGGAATTTGGCTTCTGCCAAAAGCCTTGACTTTAATTGCTCGTCCATATCAATGTTGGGAATATTTTCGATGGCCAGATTCGCTCTAAAAATGGCCTGATAATGACCCGTCCACATGGAAGAATAAACAGAATTGGTAGCATTGCTTTGAAATTGATCTACCTCAGCCAGGTACAATGCATCGTTTTCGGTACTTCCTTTATCTGCATCATCGCTTATAATATCGGTAGCGCCCAAATAGGGTAGACCTGTAAATTCCCATGAACGAAAAATATTGTAAATGGCATTAACGGCTTGCAAAGCATGCTCTTCGTTTTCAAAAAAAGTGTCATATGTAAGCTGACCTCGTGGTTTTCTGTCCAGAAAATCACTGGAACATGAAACAAAAAAGACTATAGAAACAGCAATAAAAAATTGTTTTATGATTATTTGAGTTCTCATGCTATTAAAATTTAAGGTCTAAACCAAATTGTGTGGATCGGGCAATGGGATAGTTTCCGTTATCAAAGCCCACTTCAAAGGGGTTACCGGAATTGGCAAACTCCGGTGAATAACCTGTGTATTTCTGTCTTGTATATAGGTTGTTGGCAGAGACATAAACCCTCAAAGTTCCGATTTTGAGATTTTCACATATATTCTTAGGTAGGGTATAGCCAATGCTCAGTGTTCTAAGTCTGAAAAAACTACCATCCTGTAAAAATCGGTCACTTACTCTGTAGTTATGTCCACCATTGGTTACCCTTGGCTCTGTTTTGCTTGGATTTTCAACCGTCCATGCGTCGGCAACGTGTTTCTCCCAATTGTAAACACCAAATCTGAAGGTTTCTTTGGCATTATAAACCTTATTACCGCTGACACCAAGAAGATCAGCAGCAAAATCGAAGCCTTTGTAATCGCAATTAAATGAAAAGCCATACGTAAGGGTGGGGATGGGACTACCCAGATAAACCCTGTCCTTATCGTTCAATACATTATTGCCATCGATGTCTCTGTATTTGATATCTCCCGGTTTTTCTCCGCCGAAAGTGGCAGAAGCAGCAATTTCTTCTGCGCTCTGAAAGATGCCTTCAACCTGATATCCGTAAAATGATCCGATAGGCAATCCTACAATGGTATGAGATGCCGGTTCGCCTTGCAAGAAGGCAGCAAATATTTCATTTTTACCTTGTGCCAATTTGGTTACTTTATTTTTAACCGGTGAGAGATTGGCTCCAATACTGTAGGAGAAATTACCGGATTTATTGTACTTCAAACTGAAATCAAAGCCCCGGTTTAATACTTCTGCTGTGTTCACAACAGGGTTGCTTTGTGATCCCACATAACTGGGTATCGGTACAGAGGAAATAATGTCGTAAGTAAGCCTTCTGTACCAATCTGCTTCCAAGGTAAGTTTACCATCAAAGAAAGAAGCATCCAATCCTATGTCAGCCTGGCTTGAAGTTTCCCAATGTAGATTGGGATTACTCAAAGATAAAAGCGTAGCACCCTGACTTAAACTTTCTGAACTGCCAAAAACGCCATACAAACCACTGCTCACAACACCGGCGGATGGATAGGTATTGGCCGATGCCTGGTTTCCAAGGATACCATAGCTGGCCCTCAATTTTAAATCAGTAAACACGTTTAGATTTTCTACAAAAGCCTCTCTTCCCAAGTTCCAACCAAAACTGGCAGAAGGGAAATAACCGGTACGATTCACATCAGTAAAACGACTCGATTGATCTCTTCTCATTGATGCTGTCAGGAAATATTTATTTTTATAGGCATAATTGGCACGAAAAAGCTGTGATATCAAAGCTTCATCCACACCACCGCCATAATTCATCTGGGTTGTATCATTGCCGGCAGATAAATACAACAATTCATCCACGGTTCCCGGAAAATGTTCCCGACTGCCCCCAATCCATTCAGAACTTCTTTCTTCTGCTGTATATCCGGCCAACAATGTCAAAGTATGATCTTCGCCCATTTCTGCGGTATAGGTAAGGGTTTGTTCCCATATCCAGTTATTACCGGCACTTTGTCCAACCGACAAACGGTCTGAACCATTTCTTTGAGAAGCGCTTACCTCAAATTGAGGTTCAAAATACTTTGACTTATCTCTGGATCTGTCATATCCAAAATTGGATCTAAAACGAAGTCCTTTCAACAATTCTGCCTGCAAATACGCATTGCCAAACAAGCGTTCTCCATTGCTGAAATTATTGCTTTTGTAAAACTGATCTGCTATAGGATTTGCCAATGCGAGACCAAAAAAAGTAGGATCTGTAAATTTGCCATCCTCGGTATACGGTGTAAGCAATGATGGCATTCGGTAGGCCGATGAAACAACATTAGGCCCGTTTTGACTTTTAGAAATAAGAAAAGATAAATTACTTCCGAAGGTCAGCCACGAGTTGAGTTTAGTATCTGAATTCAACCTGAAGGTTCCACGCTGAAAACTTGTGTTTTTGAGAATGCCATCCTGGTTAAAATAGTTGGCTGAAAAATTATATGAACTTTGCTCATTTCCGCCATTGGCTGAAACCTGGATATTGTAGATAGGAGCTTCCCTGAATATTTCTTTTTGATAGTTCGTGCCCTGCCCAAAAATGCTGGGATCCGGATAATAGGCCTGACCTCGCAACTGATTATAAGCGGATGCAAATTCTTGACCGTTGAGCATGGCAATTTCTTTGGTAACTTGTTGGGTACCGTAATAAGAAGAAACCGAAATTTGTCCTTTTTGTTTGTTCCTGCCATTTTTCGTTGTAATAATGATAACGCCGTTGGCTCCACGGGATCCGTATATAGCTGCTGCAGATGCATCTTTTAATACTTCTATACTTTCTACATCCTGAGGATTCACCAGTGATGCATCATAGGTTATCATACCGTCAATTACATAAAGTGGATTCGCATTGTTCAGGGTTCCCGTTCCCCTGATTCTGATCACAGCCCCTGCCCCTGGGTTTCCGGAAGCAGGAGTTACATGCAATCCTGCTACCTTACCTTGCAGCGCCTGTTCAATGTTGGAAGTAGCAATTTTTTCGATTTCCTTACCTTTAACACTGGCAATGGAACCTGTTACATCACTTTTTCTTTGAACGCCATAACCAACAACAACCACTTGTTCCAGTAAAACACCGTCTTCCACCATTATCACATCGATGCTAGCCCTGTCTGTAATGTTGATGTCCTGAACTGCGTACCCAACATATTTTACCTGTATCCTGGCTTTACCGCTGGAAACATTCAATGTATAGTTGCCATCGAAATCTGTAACGGTTCCATTTTCTGTACCCAATTCTTCAACCGTAGCTCCAATGAGGGGTGTACCATCTTTACCATCGGTTACTTTACCGGTGACAGTCCATTGTGCCATCAATGCCGAAGTTACCGACAAGATAAAAGAGCATAAAATCACTATCTTTTTCATGTAAAAAACAATTTTAATTTTTTTGAGAAATGGTAGGTGAATTTAACCAGCCTCCGGTAAACCCGGCTTTTTTAAGGCCTTCTACTATGTATTTGTTCTTTTTCATAACCTTCCAAATGAGTTCATTTTCATGGTTCTGCATTTGCAATAGTATGGGCCCCTGGTCAATGCCCAAATAGTCGATATCAAACCAACCGTTCGGATGTTTTTCATCTTTGTAGGTAAGGTTAAAAGCGTCTTTAAATCCATACTGGCCTACCAATTGATCGTGGTATTGATTCCACATATTAGCCAAAGCAGATTCACATTCTTTGGGTGCAAATGGCATAGAACCACCGGCAGCTGTAGGCGCAATGGTTCCATCATCAATTACCTGTTGTGAACTGGCACCTCTTGCCCGGTAATCAAAAAACTGATATTCTTTACCACCCACTTGTTTCTTTCCACTAAAAGGTCCATCACATGCAGTCAACCCCCACAAGTGCTCACCATATCCTATGAATTGACCGGGATTTTTTAAGCAATAGGCCTTGTTACTAAGCGTTGCACGCCTCGAATTTTCGTAATAATCAATTCCCCTGCTTTTCATGTAAGCATCCTGAATTTCCCGGAAATCAATCCAAATGTGACTGTACTGATGTCCAAACAAGGGGTCAAACTGCACATTGTTTATGCCCATAAACGATTCCCATTCATATGTTTTGCACCATTCATTCCAGGATTCAGCAGGAATAGGGTGGTTAGGTGAGCCGATGGCCATTATGAGGAGAACCATGGCTTCATTGTATCCCTTCCATTGAGCCGGAATAAATCCCTTCTCCGGATGCCATCCCATTGACATGGTCTTTGCTCCGTTCATCATCCAATTCCAATCAACCCTTAGGTACAACTGATCAGCCAATTGTCGAATCTCTTTTTCCACAGCACCTGCACCATCAAAATAACTCTGGACGCTTAACACACCTGCCATTAAAAGGCCGGTATCAATGCTGGACAATTCTACTTCCTTGAATCTCTTTGCATCGTCAAGATTCAAAAAATGGTAATAAAAACCTTTAAATCCGGACACACCAGTTTTGGCTTCACCCTGAGGCAATTCCCAAAGTACCTTGAGGGTGTTCCTCACTCTTTCAGCACCTTGTTCTCTTGTGATATAACCGTTTTCTATGCCTGTTATATAGGAGGAAAGTCCAAAGCCCGTTGCTGCAATACTGGAAAAAGTCAGCGTAGGAAATCTATCCGGAATCTGGAAATTTTGTCTGTCTGCAAGATCCCAAAAATAATGAAACGTTCTTTTTTTTAATTCTTGTCTTTCATAGCTGATACTCCTGTTGCATGCTGATAAAAACAATACCAGACACACCAATATACATTGACGCATTTTATGGATAAATAAATGATAAAAAAAAGGACAGGAGTTCCGACGAACTCCTGTCTTCATCATTTCACATCAATACTTAATAAATTTGGCTACGCCAATTACATTATTGTCCGCTCCATAACTGGTAAGTACATACGTACCTTGTCTCAGTGCTGAAACTTCAATTCTCTGCTCATCTAAACCGGAAGTATTGTAAATACTGGCTATTCTGCGACCCAGGATATCGTGGATCTCAACCCTGGAGGTTCTTTGCGCATGTTTAACATCTAAAATATAGGAAACAGGGTTGGGTGCTATTTGTAAGTTGGCAATATCCTGCTCATCATCGGTAGCTACCAGATCACCGCAATTTCCACCTTCAAGTTTGATATCATCAAAGTAATACACTACGTCTGAACTGGGTACATTATTGATATCCCAAATCAAAGTTACCCTTGCATACAAACCGTCATCAACGATAGGTGTAGTTGAGAAATCCCAAGTCAATTCTTCCCATTCATTGGCTTTGGTATTTACTATGGTATTGTCTCCTGAAGAAGGAGCTCCCTCTTTCAATGGTCTTTCCAACTTCATGGTGATGGCACCTACTTGTGGTGACAATACTTTCATTTTAACCAACTTGTTGCCACCAAACTGAATATAGGAAGCAAGGTCAGTGTACATTCCTTGCCAAGGCTGCTCACCGCTAGCTTTTTCAATTGCCTTACCAACTTTTGCTGATTTGTTTACATTGTCTTGTTTTGGATTGTCTACCAATTCAAAAGCACCGGATTCATCTGCAGGGAAGAATTTCCATTTAGCTGAAACGAAAGCGGGATCATCAAAATTCATGATACAACCATCATAAGGAGCGTGATTAAACTGGAAATTATCGATGTAATAATTGTCAACAGTAGTTGTTTCTACGCCACCATTAAAGAATACACAAACTCTCTGGTGATTGTTGTCTTTTTCGCTGCTGAAATCAACAGAAAGGGTCTGCCAGTCATTGGGTTTGGTTACTTCTGTCCAAATTTCTTTGGCAGGGCTTGTTCCGCCTTCCAATTTCAAC
>CALJKQ010000034.1 GCA_937973565.1 uncultured Saprospiraceae bacterium
TGGAAACTAAAACAGAGCAGGCATTGCGACAACACATCAGAAAGACACTACAACCTTTAAAAGATTTTTTGCAACATTTTAAGGTGGAGGTTTTTATTGGAGCGTCCGGTTCATTTGAAGTGTTGGAGAGCATGACAGGCAAACCCACTTACAAAAATATGCTCAATACAGTAGAGTTGAGAGATGCCTATAAAATAAGCAGACTTATCATCAGTAAAAACAGGGAAGAGAGAATGCAACTTCCGGGCATGCCGCTGGAGAGAGTCAAATTGATAGTGGTAGCCATGGTGCTGATCGATGAGATTCTGAAACTCACAGGAGATGTAAAACTTATGGTAACCCCGTATGCTTTGAAGGAAGGGTTGCTCGCAGAGCTTTTACGCAAAAGCTGATTAGTTCTTTTTGTATCGTATTTGTTTGGAAAGTTCAAGGGGAATAGCCAGTGTTCCGCTCTGAATTTTGATGTATAAAAATTTCTGATCCATATGCTGTACAGTAAACCCTTCATTGGCCATCAATCCCAGTTCCCACAATTCAGACTCAATACTTACATCCTTTTGGTTTTCGGAGATCCTTGCTTTTTGGTTGCGTTTCAAATGGAAAATACTCATAGGATCGGTTTCACTTTTAGGAGGAATGGGTGAACCATGTGGGTCGGTGGTTGGATAACCGAGTTGCTGGTCTATTTCGTCCAAATCAGCTGTGGTAAGATGGTGTTCAATCCTTTCAGCATCAGCATGGATCTGGTGACTATTGAGCCCCATGCCCTGTACCTGATAAGATTCCCATAATCTGTGTGCCCGAATCAGTTCCAGAGCCTTCTCCTTGCCTTTGGGAGTGAGTATGCCTTTTGCATCAAAATACCCGTCTGAGATCAGTTGGCGGAATATATTTGAGAGTCGTGAACTTTTCAATCCGGTAGCTTGAGACAAAGCTGCAAATGCCGGCAGTTGATTCTCCCGGGCACTGAGTTTGATCATGTCTTCTCCTGCTATCCTCATTTTTTCTTTGGTTGCGGCCAGCCATTTAAACAATATTCCTCTTTCCGGCGCAAAGATGGCAGCAATTAAAAAAATGAGGGTGGCAGCTACTACCATGGCAGGCCCAGGTGTAGTATCAAAATAAATGGCAGCAAACAGCCCCAGGACAGAAGAAATGGCTCCGGTGAGGGATGATAAAAACAAAATTCGTTTGAGTTTATGGGATAAGAGCATGGCTGTAGAAGCAGGGGTAATCAGCATGGCTACCACCAATATCACACCCACCGAACGAAGCGCTGCCACTACGGCAAAAGAAAGCATGAGCATTAAAAAATAATGGACGGCGCGGGTAGAAATGCCCATGGTTTCTGCGTAAACCTCCTGAAATGTGGCTACCAGAAAGTATCGGTAAAAAATCAGGATGGATGCTACGGTGTAGACCAGGATAATGGCAGTAAGTACAATATCTTCATTGGATATACCCAAGACGTTTCCAAATAAAAAATCCTTCAGATCCAGGTGGTTGCCCTGGCTGTTGTTGAGGCGGGATATGCCCATTACACCCAGGGAAAACATGGCTGTAAACACAATGCCAATAGCAGCATCGTTTTTGGTCTTTACGTTGCGCTGTATCCAGGTTATGGCTACGGCAGTTACCAAGCCGGCAATTACGGATCCTGCAAAAAAACCAAGTGCGCTGTAACCAACGACGATGAAAGCAACATAAATGCCGGGCAAAATGGAGTGAGAGAGGGCGTCTCCAATGAGTGACATATTCCTGAGTACAATAAAGCAACCTAAAATTCCACAAGTCACTCCCACCATCAGGGATGTTAACAGGGCTCTGAGGGCCCATTCTGAAGTTAAGCTTGTGAGGAATGCTTCCAATATTGAAGATTTACTACAAAACTACAATTTAAAACCGACCTGTTGAAATATTTTAGACTGGTTTAAAAATTTAATTTTTTTGTCAATTTCCATGGGGTGACACCTGTATTTTTATTTCAGATTGTCGAGCAAAGAGTCTACTCTGTACATTTCATCGAGGGTGTCATCGATGTAATAATATATTTCGGGGATTCTCCTGATTTGGCCTTTGATTCGGTGTGCGAGGGATTGTTTAAGCTGAAATCCATGATTTTCAATGTTTTGGATTACTTCTTCTTTCTCCTCTGTACCATAAATACTCAGATATATTTTCACTTGTGAAAGATCAGGGCTGATCATGGCTTTGGTGACAGAAACCAGAATGTCTCCGTAGATATATCTTCCTTCTTGCTGAAGTACTGTGCTGAAATTTCTTTTGATAAGTTCTCCCAGCTGCAGTTGTCTTTTGGTTTCCATGGTATATGATGTGTAATACTAAAATAAAGAATGAGGGTCTAAAGTTCAAATTGGCCTTAACTATCTGTTGATGGCTTTGATCCTAATGCCTTGCCCAGTGCTAAGATACCATCAATTGTGAGGTTTTTTGCGGTATGATCAAAATGTCGGCTAATAAATTGGATGGTTTCTGAAATACCCCCGGTTGCAATGGTGAGGTAAGTCTCTGATAATTCTGACTTTATCCTTTTTAAAAGATGCAAAACGAGACCCTCGTATCCGATCAGTACACCGGCTTGAATAGCGTGTTGAGTGCTTTTCCCTATGGCAGAAGGAGGTACTTCAAGGGTTACAAAGGGAAGCTGAGCGGTTTGGTCCGACAGCGAGGCCAGGGCGGTTTTGATGCCTGGAGCAATGGTTACACCCAAAATTCCTTCTTTGGGGTGTGCAATCGTGAAGGTCAAAGCGGTTCCGAAGTCGACAATTATGCAGGGTTTCGCCCATTTCAATACAGCTCCATATGCATTGGCCACCAGATCAGTACCAATTTCATTGACATGGGGTATGCTAAAGTCAAGATTCCTCAACTGAGCAGGTCCCAGCAACAGAGGCGTTATGCCAGTAGCATTGACAATGGCCGCAGTGATTTTTTCATTGAGATGAGGGACTACCGAAGAAATGGTAATTTGATTGATGTTTTCGGCGTGTACGCCCCATTCGAAAAGTAAGTTGGCAATTCCGTTTTGGTAATACAAAGCGGGCTGGTCATCTTTGGTTTCATATCGGAATATGTGAGTCCATACTTCATCCCGATTAAGGGCGATGACAACGTTGCTGTTGCCTATATCGATTACGAGGTGCACGGTTTTTTTTTATAAAAATAACAAAAGCAATGCCATAAAGTGGTCCAGTGCACCGTAAAAATGAATGTATCTTTGCCGAACCATGAAACCAAAAATAGAATTTAGGCTTTTGACGCACGATGAGCTGTTGCCATTACAAAATGATTTTGTCTTATTTCTTGCCGCTCAGGGAATTACAAAAACTGATTGGACTGAAATTCAAGCGCACAATCCGGAGAGGTACCAGGCATTACTCATCGATTTCTCAAACATGGTATGGCATAAGATACTGGAAGGGAAAGAATGTATGGAATTTGTAGCCAATGGGCATCGATACGTAATCCATTACAGGGAAAATGAAACAGAAATGATCCGGACTTCACTTCAGTCCCCTTACGAGGTAGCCAGAAAAGTAATTGCCAGAGAATCGGAAGTAAAGACGGCCATGTTTGAGGCGTTGGAAGCCGGAGCTGCTTTTTGTCAACTTTCTGATTTTGAAGCATGTAAGCTTCTGTGGCAGGGAACGGTTTAGGCAGAAAACGTTATTATTACTTTGGCTTTCAATCTCACATTTGGAGGCCGCTATTTGGCCAAAACAGCTTATCTTTGCAGCCTAACCAAAGAAAATATCATGAGTCAGGCCAACGGAGGACATAAGTCAGTCAAAACAGATCAATACAGTCATCACGATTACTACAAGATCGACGATTTGTTGAGTGAAGAACATTTGATGGCGCGGGAAGCTGTTCAGCAATGGGTAAAGGCAGAAGTAAGCCCCATTATTGAAGATTACGCCAATCGCGCGGAATGTCCCACCCATCTTTTCAAAGGACTCGCAGAAATAGGGGCATTCGGACCCAGCATACCCGTTGAATACGGTGGAGGAGGCATGGATGAAATAGCCTACGGGGTGATCATGCAGGAATTGGAAAGGGGTGATTCAGGCATCCGTTCAATGGCCTCTGTTCAGGGATCACTGGTAATGTTCCCCATTTATAAATTTGGCTCTGAGGAACAGCGCAAAAAATATCTTCCCAAACTGGGAAATGGCGATTTTATCGGGTGTTTTGGACTGACAGAGCCCGACTTCGGATCCAATCCATCCGGTATGGTTACCCGGGTTGTGGATGATGGAGATAGTTACATCCTCAATGGTTCAAAAATGTGGATAACCAACAGTCCGGTTGCCGACCTGGCAGTGGTGTGGGCCAAAGATGAAAACGATGAGATCATTGGAATGATCGTTGAAAAAGACAGCAAAGGATTTTCTGCTCCGGAAATTCATGGTAAATGGTCATTGAGAGCTTCCATTACCGGAGAATTGGTATTTGAAGATGTTCGCGTACCCAAATCACAGGTACTTCCCAACATCAAGGGTATTAAAGGTCCATTGTCTTGCTTGAGTAAAGCCAGATATGGTATTGCATGGGGAGCTATGGGCGCTGCTTTGGATTGTTATGACAGTGCATTGAGGTACTCCAAAGAAAGAGTTCAATTCGACCGGCCCATTGGTGGATTTCAGCTTACCCAGAAAAAACTGGCAGAAATGATAACCGAGATTACAAAGGCGCAGCTGTTGTCATGGAAGCTGGGAGTTATGGCCAATGCAGGTAAAGCCACCCCGGGTCAGATTTCTATGGCTAAAAGAAACAACGTGATGATGGCCCTTACCATTGCCAGAGAAGCAAGGCAGATTCATGGTGGTATGGGTATTACCAATGAATATCCGGTAATGAGGCATATGATGAACCTGGAAACGGTGCTAACTTACGAGGGAACCCACGATATTCATTTGCTCATTACGGGCATGGATGTTACGGGGTTAAATGCTTTTAAATAGTACTCCCTTGTTTCCTATTCATGTAAAGGAAGACCTTCAATTCAGGCTCAGACCTTTTGAGGATGCTGATGCGCAGGAATTGGCATTGCATGCCAAAGATCGGAAGAGCGTCGTGTAGGGA
>CALJKQ010000035.1 GCA_937973565.1 uncultured Saprospiraceae bacterium
TCAAAACGTCAAAGCTGTCAATCAACTGGCTTTATTGCCTAATGCAGCCCTTTGTCTTTTTGGCAATGTATATGCCCTCAATAAAATTGATCAATGGCAAAACTACAAAGCGGTGATACTGGCCTACCAGCAATGGAAATATACCGAAGAAACGGCGGCACAAATTATTTTTGGAGGACTGCCCGGTCGCGGTATGCTGCCCGTAACCCTAAATGAAACATTGACAGAAGACCTCGGCATTCAAATCAAGGACATTGGCAGATTGTCTTACGGTCTGCCGGCACAGGCAGGAATAGATCCCATCATGGAAGCGAGGATAGATTCCATTGTAAATGAAGGCCTAAAACAACAAGCCTATCCGGGTGCTGTGGTGCAGGTGGTGCGGCATGGTAAAACCATTTTGCAAAAAGCCTATGGTTATAAGACTTATGGTGCAAAAGATACCATACAAAATAAACAGGGATACGAAACCGGCGCCAAAACCGATGCGATGGATTATTTTGGTGAAGTAAACACCGGCAACAAACCAGCAGACACCACAAGCCAAATACAACTCACTGTATCGGTCAATGATCTTTACGATCTTGCATCAGTGACCAAGATAGCCTCTTCGGCACTGGCCATCATGCAACTGATGTCGGAGGGAAAACTAAAGTTGGACCAAACCCTGGGGGAACTGGTGCCATCACTGAAAGGTACCAACAAAGAAAACCTAAAGATGCGCGACTTGCTCACCCACCGGGCAGGATTGAAGGCGTGGATTCCCTTCTGGCATTTTGCTGTGGATAGTCTGGCAACCGTTAAAAACGCCGTTGTGACCCGACCGGAATTGTTAGATAAAATTCCATACACAGAAAAGAAACCGTTCTTTTTATGGAAGCTGTTTGGTAAAAAAAAATAAGAAAGTATACGAATATACGACTTCCGTAAAAGCCGATGCCAAGCTATGGCAAGCCTGTTTGGAAGCAGGACCGATTGTATGGGAGAAAAATGCATTTTCTAAAGAAGCAGGAGGTAAATACACCATTGAAGTGGCAGATGGCCTGTGGATGCATGAAAAATATAAAAACCTGTTATTCAAAGCCATTGCCGATTCACCGGTGAACCCACAACAAGGATATGTTTACAGCGATCTTCACTATTACTATTACCCTGAAATTGTGCACAGACTTACGGGAAAGAGTTTTGAGAAATACCTGCACGACACTTATCATGCCATAGGAGCAACCCAACTGATGTTTAATCCGCTGGACAAGGTAAACAAGAAAATAATTGTCCCAACCGAATATGACAGCCTGTTTAGAAGAACGCTGATTTATGGCAGGGTTCATGATGAAGGAGCCGCTATTATGGGAGGCATATCAGGCCATGCCGGTTTATTTGGCACTGCCAATGACCTGGCAAAGTTGATGCAGTTATACCTCAACAAGGGCCTTTATGGTGGACAAAACTTTTTCGCATCTCATGTCATAGATGAATGCACTGCCTATCAGTTTCCGGAAGAAGGCAACCGCAGAGGCGTCATCTTTGATAAACCCGATCTGAAAGGAGGAAACAATGCCCCCTCCAAAGCTTCGCCGCTGAGTTATGGACATAGTGGATTTACAGGCACCTATGTGTGGGTAGATCCTGCCTATGACCTAATCTATATCTTTTTATCCAATCGGGTGAATCCGAGCCGTAAGAATGGTAAAATCAGCAGCATGAACATCAGGACATCGATTGGAGATGTTATCTACCAATCGATCCTGAAATAATTCATCTTATCTGCCCGTGCCTGCCGCAGTTGGTCTGCTGCTGCGTTTCTTTCCAAAAAAAGATTTGTTTTTAGAAGTACCTCCTCCAAATGAAGGCTTGGCTGCTCTGGCCGGTTTTTCCTGTGCTGGTCGGGGTCTGGGTGCGGATGATGGCATTTGCCTGCCTTTGTTTACCCTCTTCGACAGACCTACAAACTCAGCATGAAACGGATGATCAAAAATCTTTGGAACCTCCTTACGGATTAACCTTTCGATATCGCGCAATGCTGTAGTATCATCGTGTTCACACAAGGAAAGTGAACGGCCTTCATTGCCAGCCCTTCCCGTACGACCGATGCGGTGAACATACGTTTCAGGTATTTCCGGCAAATCGTAATTGATCACATATTTGAGGTCGTCTACATCGATACCCCTGGCGGCGATATCGGTGGCTACTAACACTCGAATCTTTCTGTTTTTAAAGTTGGTGAGTGCCTGCTGTCTTGCCCCCTGCGATTTATCACCGTGGATGGCTTCCGCTTTGATGCCCTGCTTAACAAGGTCCTTCACTATTCTGTTGGCTCCGCTTTTGGTACGGGTAAAAACCAACGTGTGTTGGATGTCGTGGGTATCAAGCAGGTGTACCAGCAGGTATCTTTTTTCTTCTTTATCTACAAAATACAATGACTGTTGAATGGTATCGGCCGTTGAGGAAACGGGCGTCACACTCACTTCCACGGGCTTGTTCAATATGCCAGATGCCAGTCCTTTGATCTCAGGTGGCATGGTAGCCGAGAAAAACAAAGTTTGTCTTTTTTGCGGTAATGCTGCAATTACGCGTTTCACGTCGTGAATAAAACCCATGTCCAGCATGCGGTCCGCTTCGTCTAAAACAAGGATTTCGACGTTCCTTAAGTTTACATGGCCTTGCCCCATCAGATCGAGTAGTCTTCCGGGTGTAGCCACCAGGATATCGGTGCCTCTTCTTAAAGCTTCGATTTGAGGATTGATGCCCACCCCACCAAATACCACTTGGTGAGAAATGTTGAGCTTTCGGCCATAGGCTGCAAAATTATCTTTGATTTGTATGGCCAGTTCCCGGGTAGGTGTAAGCACCAGGGTTCTGATGTGTTTTTTTCCATGCCCTTGTGCCGGCTGACTGTTGAGTAGTTGCAGGATAGGAATGGCAAATGCAGCCGTTTTACCGGTGCCTGTTTGAGCACAGGCCAGCAGATCGCGTTTTTCTAAAACCGGAGTAATGGCTTTCTGTTGGATCGGGGTAGGTTTCTCATAACCTTCTTCATTCAACGCCTGTAAAATGGGTTGGATGATGTTTAAATCTGTAAAATTCAAATGAAAAATGTTGTGCGTCGAGCAAGAAATGTAAGTAGTTAATTACTTTGGACAAATGCGCATGTCAACGCTAATGATTAAAGTACAAAGATAATACAATTTCACGACATTTCTTTCACAAACTCGTAAGAAACTGATTTTCTTTAAATTACTTATTAGAAAATTGTTTAATTTTAGCTACAATGTCGTTTTTTGAGGCAAATTCCTTGTGTTTCCAAACTTCCTTACCATCCTGGTATAAGACCAAAGCGGGCAAAGCATCGACCTTCAATTGCCGGCACAATTCTTTTTCAGCATCAGAATCTATTCTTATTACTTCTACTGTAGACCCCATTTCTCTATTTATTTCTTCCAAAAAGGGTTTCATTTTTTTACAGGGCGCACACCATTCCGCATAAAAATCAATCAACACCAGCGAATTTTTACGCGTCAATTGCTGGTAGGCTGCCATCGTCATGCCTTTTTTTGCTGATCCTTTGGATGCGCTAGATTCCGGCAAGCCGTTAACCCTCCACTGCATCATTCCGCCAGCCATATCATAAACACTGGTAAAACCCATGGCAGACATTTGTTGGGCAGCAGCATTGCTCCTGGCACCGCTCAGGCAGTATACAAATACCGGTTTACTTTTATCAAGGCTCCCTATCTTTTGACCAAAATCATCGGAGTTTAAAGGATAGTTAATAGCCTCACTCAGGTGTCCCCCCTTAAATTCTCCGGCTGTACGCACGTCAATGACCACAGCGCCGGGGTTGGATTTTAACAATTGACTGAATTCAACAGCAGAAACCCGCTGAACACCCTGTGCCATGGAAGCCAAGGATATAAAGGTAAACGCGATTAACAAATTAATTTTAGGCATGGTTGTCTATTGTAGGCTCAACATTGTTTTTTTTGGCAGGAAGTTCACAACTGCCGCCGGCACAATTTCCACCGGCACATCCTATAGAAAACAAGCCCATTACCATGAAATAACCGCCCAGAAAGGCACCTGCCCATTGGTGGTCGATGGCAGATTGAGTGAGGATGATACCTCCCAATATGAGGTACAGAAATCGTATGAAAGTCCAGTTTCTGAAAAGATTGTCGAACATAAAAGAATTTTTGGCAAAGATGCGGTGAAACGTTGCCCCGGAATGTGACCTGGGTTACTTTCACTAAAAATCAAGGGAATTAATTCACATTTTGATCAAGATTATGGAACAATTACTATGCAAATCCTTCCGCAGGGGGTATAATATTCTCCCTTCTGTTGTCCGGCATTCCACAAATTAGGCAAACACAAGTTTTGCAAGCAGAAAAAGATATTTTCCAAATACACATAAGGCGTCCGAACAAGCTTTAAGCATTGCGCAGAAAATCTTAATTTGGCACAAAATTTCAATTTTGGCCTTAATCAAATCAATTTCCGGTATCCGGGGTACCATTGGGGGTAAAAGAGGAGACAACCTCACCCCTGTAGACATTGTAGAAAGTGTTGCGGGCTTTGGAGCCTGGATTTTAAAAAAACACCCAAGGGCTACTGTTGTCGTAGGCAGGGATGGCAGAATTTCCGGAGCGATGGTGAGTCAGCTCGCCATTCAAACCCTCGTGGGCATGGGCATAGATGTGGTTGATCTTGGATATTCCACTACACCTACCGTGGAAATGTATGTCACCAAAGCCAATGCCCAGGCGGGTATCATTTTTACGGCCAGCCATAATCCCAGGGAATGGAATGCCTTGAAATTTTTAAATGAGAAAGGAGAATTCATATCTGCGCAGGATGGTGAGACCATTTTAGAGATGATCAACAGAGGTGAACTTACTTTTGCGCCTGTGGATCAATTGGGTGAAGTCACAGCAGCGAATGACGCCATCAGCTACCACATTGGAGCCATCCTGGATCATGCTTTTGTTGATAAAGCAAGCATTGCTGAAGCCGGGTTTTATGTGGTAGTAGATTGCATCAATTCCACCGGATCCATTGCCATACCACCGTTACTGGATGCACTAGGCGTAAAATATGATCTCATCAATGAAGATGTGACCGGAGATTTTGCGCACAATCCGGAACCCTTACCTGCACATCTGGCGCAATTATCAGAAACTGTTGTTCAAAAGAAAGCCCATATGGGCATCAGCATAGACCCGGATGTAGACCGTTTAGCCTTCGTTTGTGAAGATGGCAGTGTTTTTGGAGAAGAAGGAACGCTGGTGGCTATTGCCGATTATATGTTGTCTAAAAAAAGTGGCAATACTGTTTCTAACCTGTCTTCTACCAGAGCGCTTGCAGACGTTACCGCAAAACACGGAGGATCTTATTTTGCTGCCGCAGTCGGAGAAGTGAACGTAGTGACCATGATGAAAGCGCACAATGCCCTAATCGGAGGAGAAGGAAATGGAGGTGTAATCGTGCCCGACCTTCATTATGGACGGGATGCGATGGCAGGCATTGCTCTTTTTCTTAGTTATGTGGCCCAACAGCAAAAAAGTTTGAGCACACTTCGCGATGCACTTCCTCAGTACACCATCATCAAAGATAAACTCGATGTGGCGGGTCTCGACCTGGATCAAATATTTACACAGTTAAAGACCGCATTCAGACAGGAAAAACTCAACGACATCGACGGACTAAAAATAGATTTCGCAGAAGGTTGGGTTCATTTCAGAAAATCCAATACAGAACCCATTGTTCGCATTTATGCAGAAGCCCGCACTGCAGCAGAAGCTCAACATTTAATTGATCAGGTTAAAGCCCACATTCAATGACACCACTTGAAACTTATTTCCAGCAGTTCAGATCAAAAGTAATCGGCATCGATACCTGCTTTGAATCCGAGTCGGGCAGTCATCCCATCATCTACGCCGACTGGACCGCCAGTGGCAGGATGTACGGCCCTATAGAAGAAACCATGAAAGAAGGTATTTCTCCTTATGTGGCCAATACCCATACGGAAACTACCTTTACCGGTACTGCTATGACGCTGGCTTATAAAAGGGCCAAAGAAATCATAAAAAAACACGTAAATGCAGCAGAAACTGACATTCTGATTGCCTCCAACTCTGGGATGACAGGGGTAGTCAACAAATTTCAGCGCATTCTGGGTCTGAAAATTCATGAACGGTTTGCAGGACAAGTGTCGATTCCCAAGGAAGAGAGACCGGTGGTTTTTGTCACCCATATGGAGCACCATTCCAACCAAACATCGTGGCTGGAGACCATAGCAGAAGTGGTCATCATCAAAGCTTGTCCACAGGGCAAGGTAGATCTGGATCATTTTAATTCCTTGCTCGAACAATACAAGGAAAGAAAAACGCTGATAGCTGCAGTTACTTCTTGTTCCAATGTAACAGGCATCTTTACACCATACCATGAAATTGCCAAAGCCATTCATAAATATGGAGGTCTTTGTTTTGTGGATTTTGCCTGTTCTGCGCCCTACATAGAAATCAACATGCACCCCGCAGAGGAAGGAGCCCATTTGGATGCTATCTATTTTAGCCCGCACAAATTTCTGGGTGGTCCCGGCAGTAATGGCGTTTTGATTTTCAACAGCTCATTATACAAAAACAGAGTACCTGATCATCCCGGTGGAGGTACAGTTGACTGGACCAATCCGTGGGGGGAGCACAAGTACCATGAAGAAATTGAGGCCAGAGAAGATGGCGGTACACCCGGCTTTTTACAAACCATTCGCATTGCCCTGGCCATCCGTTTGAAAGAAAAGATGGGTGTAGACAATATCAAAGCCAGGGAAAAAGAAATTTTGGATCTCGCCTGGAATGAATTTGCAAAAATGCCAAAGGTGCATGTATTTGCAGATCATCAAAAAGAAAGACTGCCGATTTTTTCATTTATCATAGACAATGCCCACTACAATTTCGTAGTGAAGTTGCTCAACGACCGATATGGCATTCAGGTAAGAGGTGGCTGCAGTTGTGCGGGAACCTATGGTCATTATCTGTTTGAAATATCCTACGAACGTTCCAAAAAATTTACAGACACCATTGACCGCGGCGACTTATCCGAAAAGCTGGGTTGGATCCGCATCTCATTTCATCCTGTAATGACCAATGAAGAAGTACTTACTTGCTTGAAAGCCATTCGCGAAATCAGCGAGCACCATGAAGAGTGGAGGAAAGAATACAACTACTCTCCGCGCACCAATGAGTTTACCCACAAAAATCAGCTCCACAGTTTGGAAGATCAGCTGGTTCATTCATGGCTCGACAACAACCCACTGTAATGCGTATTTATTTTGACAATGCCGCCACCACACCACTGAGTGAAGACGTGTGGCAAAAAATGAGTACCATATTAAAAAATGATTTTGGCAACCCGTCGTCCATCCACCATTATGGCAGAGTTAGCAGGTCCATCATCGAAGATGCCCGCAAAAAAGTGGCCAGAACCCTGCAAGCTTCCATTGGTGAAATATTTTTTACATCGTCGGCAACAGAAGCCAACAACACTATTCTTTCACGCAGTGTTTTGGATTTGGGGGTAAGGAGGTTTATCAGCTCTCCCACCGAACACCACTGTGTTTTGCACACCTTACAGCATTTACAAAAAGAAAATCCGTCGCTGGAAATCATCTGGCTGAAGGTGGATCGCCATGGCAGAATCGATCTGCAGGAACTGGAAGCCCACCTTTCGCAAAGCAGTGCAAAAACCATGGTTTCCCTGATGTACGGAAACAACGAAATTGGCACCATCCACAACATAACGTCGATTGGTGATTTGTGTAAAAAACACAATGCGTACTTACATTGCGATGCGGTGCAGATGGTGGGCAAATACCCCATCGATGTGCAGCAGCTGCAGGTTTCCTTTTTGACGGGCACTGCCCACAAATTCCATGGTCCCAAGGGCAGCGGTTTTTTTTACATGCGTGCAGACAACATCATCCAACCCTTCATATATGGAGGCTCACAGGAACGCAATATGCGAGCCGGCACAGAAAATGTTGCCGGTATCGCCGGCCTGGCAGAAGCACTGGTGGAAGCTGTCAACCACATAGAAGAAAGGAAAACCCATATACTAAATCTAAAAACCCGTTTCGAAAATCGACTTACTGAAGAGGTAAATGATATCGAATTCAATCATCCTGCCGGTGACGATGGCATGTACCATATCAGCAGTGTTTCATTTGCCGCTTCGCCGCAGGCAGATATGCTCATGTTTAATTTAGACATTGAGGGAATCGCTGCCTCATCGGGAAGTGCATGCAGTGCGGGCATACCGGAAGACAGCCATGTGCTTACAGCCATTGGTCATCCTGCCCATAGAAAGACGGTTCGCTTTTCCTTTTCCATTTACAATACATTAGAAGAAGTGGATGTAGTGGTAGAAAAGATAAAAAAACTGATGACTCCCAAATGAGGCACGAAGTCTATATACAGCGTTGTATAGAATTGGCCTTAAAAGGAGGCTTGAATACCCGCACCAATCCCATGGTGGGTGCCTTGCTGGTGCACAATGGCCGTATTATTGGAGAGGGATGGCATGAAAAGTACGGTGGTCCCCATGCTGAAGTCAATGCCGTAAAAAGTGTAGCCATAGCCGATCAACCCTACATCAGGGATTCAATCTTGTATGTAAGTCTTGAACCATGCTGTGTTGAGGGTAAAACCCCTGCTTGCACCCAATTGATTTTAAGAGAAGGCATTCGCAAAGTAGTCATTGGCAGTGTAGATCCCGATGCGCGCATGCAAGGCAAGGGAATTCAATTATTGACCGAGAATGGTGTTGAAGTAAGTCATGGAATCTGCAAAGAGAAATGCGAGGAGCTCATTCGCAAATTCAAGACCAACCTGGGTGGCATGCCCTATGTAATGCTCAAGTGGGCCTGTACCCTGGATCAGGTAATGGGTATGAAAGGGGAAACATTGGCCATCACTGGAAAAGAAGCCCAATGGTACACGCATAAATGGAGATCAGAATTTGATGGCATACTGGTGGGTAAAAATACTATACTGACAGATAAACCCCAGCTGAACAACCGACTGTTTCCGGGACCAAGTCCGGTACGTATTGTGCTGGATAGTAAGTTGGAAATTCCGGAAATTATATTGCGCAATGAAAATGCAGCAACCCTGGTAGTCAATCAAGTCAAAGATGAAAAAAACGAAGGCCTTACCTATGTTAAAGTAAATTCCACCAGGGATTGGCAGGAAGTCTTTCAAAAATTATTCGACCATCAAATCTATTCTGTCATGGTGGAAGGAGGTTCACAAATTCTGCATTCGATTATTGAATCCGGACTATGGCAAGAGGCCAGAATCTTGCGAAGCCAAATTAAGTTAAAAGAGGCTCACAACCAGAGAGAGTGGATATTAGCACCTGAAATAAAAGGAAAATTAATATCCAGTACCAAAATAGATGAGCAAACCACAGCGTTTGTAATGAGTCATGAAGTTTAAACGCACATCTAATTCCAATCGTATGGCAGTCATAAAACTGCTTATTACCAGGACGCTTGTAATGGTTGTCGTAATGATCATTGGCAGTTCTTTTTTTACACCTAAGATAGGAGATGCCATAGATTCGATCCATGGCGTTAAGGTTTACTATAATGGATCCAACTTTGCCAGGAGCTATGGTAGAAATCTGGCACCGGATGGTTACAACCTCGGCCTGAAATACCAGTGTGTAGAGTTTGTAAAAAGGTATTATTATCAAGTATATCATCACAAGATGCCCAACACACAAGGCAATGCCCGGGATTTTTTTGATAAAAAGCTGGCAGATCGCGCTTATAATAAAAAGAGGGGCTTGATGCAATATCGCAATGTTAGAGAATATATCCCCAAAGCAGGCGATCTATTGGTGTATGATAGTTACCCCGGCAATCCTTTCGGGCATGTGGCCATCATTGCTGAAGTTGGCCCTGAACATGTAGTGATCGTGCAGCAAAACATTGGCACCCTCACCCGGGAGCGATTGAAGCTCGTGAAGTTTATGGATTATTACACCATAGCCGACTACGACATCCTGGGCTGGTTGCGTTTGGAAAATGATGTTTCACAATAAGGTTGAATAAAAAAAAGACGTGAATTCTTAAACCCACGTCTTATGTTAAACTATATATTCAATTCACTGTAATCGATGAAACCGATTTATTTTGACTCAATTCAATTACGAAAAATTACTTAATTGATTTTACCGAAAAAGACCATGCCCGAATTACTCATCTATTGGCAGCCTATGATAAATCTTTTTGTTGTACCATCCATACTTAACGCACCACCAAAAAATTCATTGGTGGTAACGGAAAAAGGGTTCACAAATTCCTCAATCATCATATACAAATTACCTACTTTTTTATAAATGTAAACTTTACCCCTTCCTGTATTGTATTGATGATCTCCAATCATAAGATAGTTTTCATCGATGTCAATAGAGTAACCAAATGCGTTATCACTCGTGTTTGTAGGAATATAAAGGGTTGTAGCTGCCAACCACAATCCAGCCGGGTTTTCGTAGTAAACAGTGACCGTACCAGCGTCAACAGTACCGGCAATATCATCACCAATGGCTCCTACAGCTACCGTCTTATTGGCTGTTGAAATATCTACAGAAAATCCGAAATTATCTCCATTGTTGGCACCATTGTATAAGGTAGGCAATACAACCCAAATGTTGGACGCATTCCTTTTATAAATGTGCGCCGATCCATTGTCTATCGCACCAATATCATCATAAGGTGCACCGACAATTGCATGATCACCGTCAATGTCAACACTATAACCAAAGTTATCTGCGGCTGCATAATTGGGGTGGATAATTTTTTGCTGTAATTCCCACACATCAGTCGTTGAGTTTCTTTTGTATATATTGGCAGATACTGCCTTTATACCATTGATAACCTCATTTATTATACCCACAATCAAATAATCCCCATCCATGGCAATGCTCCATCCAAAATTATATGATAAACCATTATTGTTGTTATATATTTTAGAATGAAATGCCCATTGACCTGTTGAAGCATTTCTCTTAAATAAGGAAACAGAACCAGTATTTGTAAATCCCAAAGTATCTTCCCTCCAGTTTCCTACAGCAGCGTAATTTCCTGAAATAGCCACTTTGTCACCCCAATATTCATTTGTTTCTATGCTGGTATCAAAGAATTTTGCCTGCACATCCCATTCCCCAGAAGTGGCATTCCTTTTTAAAATGGAAACAGATCCAGCATTAATTGACTCCGTTTGGGGGTGGCTTTCACCGGGTGCACCCACAATGGCATAATCTCCTGAAATATCCACTGAATAACCATAGTCGCTATTGGTGACACCTTGTGCTGCTCCAGCAGGGTACATATCGGTAATGTTCTGAATTTCACAACCACCCCAGGGGCCAAATCCTCCGACATTGCTATACGTAGATGGTGTATTGGTGGCTGCCGTCCATTGCATGGTGCCATTGCCATTGGATGTTAACACCTGACCAGCCTGCCCTGCCACACCATTGGGCTTAATTTCTCCTGAGGTTTTGATATTCCCAACAACATCTAATTTCTCAGCTGGACTCGTGGTGCCTATTCCTACATTCTGCGCATTCAGAAAGATGCCAACATTTAATAAACATAAAGTAAATAAAAGATTCTTCATTGTAATTGTTTTTAATTTTCAACAAAGATGAGGGGACCCCCAAAAGTCCACAACTTTACCCATTTGAAGCGTCGAATTTTGAATTGAAGTGTTGCCTTAAAAGGATTGAAATGTAAATTAGGTTCGGTAACTTGGCAATGAAATGTAAGACCCCAATTGTTCTAAGGCAAGTAAGCAGAAAACCATCGTAAAGCGACAGTATCGGACCAATAATTGTCAGAACTCAGTTGGGCAAAGCCCACATGACCACCTTTGGGTGAGGCGTAAAAATGAAAAAATGAATGATTTTCTGCTATTTCATAAGGAAAGCAGGGAGGAGCCAGGAAGGAATCGTCCAGGGCATTGATGAGAAGCGCAGGGGTTTTAATCCTGTGTAGAAATTGGGCAGAGCTGGATTGGGCGTAGTAGTCTTCCGCATCAACAAAGCCGTGAAGTGGGGCTGTTACTTTGTTGTCAAATTCAAGGAGAGTATTGATCTTTTCAAATTTCCTGTAATCCAGAATTTCAGGAAATTGTTTGGCTTTGGCTACCGCTTTTTTATTCAGCGTTTTGAGGAATTGAACGGCGTAGGGTCGGTTGGTCCAATGGTTGAGTCTTACGGCGCTGCTGGACAGATGTGCGGGCACAGAGAAGGCCAGTGCCGCTTTCATTTGCGAAGGTACATTGTGTGTGCCTAAATATTTTAACAACATGTTACCTCCAAGACTGTAGCCAATGGCACCCAACTGGGCATACGATTTACTTAAAGTTTCAACGATTTGTTGGAGGTCCTTGGTGAAGCCGCTATGGTAAAAGCCCAGTGTGCGGTTGAGCTCACCACTACAACTGCGGTGATTGACGGCGCATATATCATAAGGGAGATTAGAAAGAGCCGCTGCTACACCCAGAATGTACTGTGAAGAAGAAGAGCCTTCTAGACCGTGTAATAAGATGATCAGCGTATCACTTCCCTTTTTAATAAAATCGAGATCAAAAAAATCACCATCCGGTGTTTCCCACCGTTCTCTGCTGAAGGCAGGCTTGTACCTTTGGCGCAGGGCATAAGGATACATCGTATTAAAGTGATGGTTTTTAAACAACAAAGAGGGTTTGTATTCCTCCAATTGAAAACCATTAGCCAGGGTTTCGCCTGGTTTAAGAATCATGGGCTCCCTTTTTTAATCTACCGAAGCGGATTTAAAAATGCGATTCCAATTGATCCCTTTGGACATTGACCCTTCTTTGGTAGAGAACCAGATGAACAAGGGCTTACCAACGATGTGATCTTCCGGAACAAAACCCCACATGCGGCTGTCTTCTGAGTTGTGTCTGTTATCACCCATGGCCCAATAGTAGTTTTGTTTAAATGTATATTCGGTAGCGGCTTTGCCATTGATCATAATTTTGCCGTTGACTACTTCCAACTTATTGTTTTCATATACACCGATAACACGTTTGTACATAGCTATGTTGGCTGTGTCAATTTTAATGGTTGCCCCAGCTTTTGGAATCCAAATGGGTCCATAATTGTCGATAGACCAATTGTAATGTTTTCTATCAAATGGAAACAACCTGTCGTTGTTTTTTTCATTGTCCATCACTGAGAAAGCGATGGCTTTGTCGTATGATTTCAGGTGATCCATTTGCTCCGCATTCAAAACCATCAAGTACATAATACCCACCTTGTTGCGAAGACCGGTAGATTCCAGTGTTTGAACAAGGGCGTTTACATTGGTAACGTTCATAATTCGGTAAGCCTTGTCCGGTGCAGAGGTGACGGGTTGGTTTTGCAGGTATTCGAATGTAACACCCGGTGCTGCTCTTTGGATGGTAGCCAGCTGCGTAGAGTCCAGATAAATGACTTCGAAGCTGGCAAGATCTTCCTGTGAGATACCCCAATCCATAAACTTCTTGGTATTCACACCAAAATTTGGTGAAGTTCTCACAAAGTATCTGAATTGGATATTCTTTGGGTTTTGCTGTGCCTTGCCATTGATGTAAATCTGTCTGTCTTTGATGAGCAGCGTATCACCTGCAACGGCCACGCATCGTTTGATATAGTGGTCTTTTTTATCAACCGGACGCACCCGCAGATCATTCTCTTTTACTTTTTGCGCCAGTTCCATATCTCCCATAGCAATAGCATCGGGAACCTGACCGATAAAATACGAACGAGATGATGTCAAATAGACACTGTCGCCAACCGGCCAGTTAAAAACAATCGGCTTTCCTTTTTCAATTTTTTCCAGAGCGGGAAGTCTGTGGTAACCCAAACTTGGTTTTTTCAAATAAGATTCTGAGCCTAATACCGGAACCGTGTTGTGCAATAGCGGAAACATAGCAATGGTCATAGGTGTACGAATACCATAATGCGCTTTGGATACAAACAAATAGTCACCCACATTTAAGCTGCCTTCCATGGAAGAAGTTGGAATAACGAAAGCTTCAATAAGAAACATGCGGATGAAAGCTGCTGCAAAAACAGCAAAAACAATGGATTCGACCCATTCGCGCAGCGCAGATTTCTGATATGGATTTTGTTTTAGTAGATTATTGTACTTGTAGGTATCTCCTGCTTTTTTGGCTTCTTCTAACTGGTGATGATATTCAGCCTCCTGCATCAACACAGGACCGTTGTATTTTGCATTGCCGTCTTTGGCAATTTTGAAAAACATAGCAGGTGCGTAAATTACAGAGAGTGCGGCATCCATAAAGGATGTCTTTCCAAAAGATCTTGCCAGGTCTACTGCCATACCCACGAAAGTGAAAATATTGACGATGGGAAAGAGCAACCAAAGGGCGGTGATCGGTTTTTTTCCAATCAGTTTGCTCCACTCATAAAAGTTAACACCCGGAATGAGACCTTTTTTTGCCTCAACATTGGCTTTCGGAAAAAGCATATAAAGACTTATGCTGAGCAGGATATAGGAAATAACAAGAAAATACAGTAAAAACACGGCTCTCTATTTTAGTTGGCTGCAAAGATACGTTTGTTGGCTGAAAAATGGGGGTAAATAAAGATAAAGGTGCCCAACAAACAGACTAAAAAAGGATTTTAACCCTTTTTAACAAAAAAGAACTTTATGATTGATATAAGAAATTAGTATAATATGTAAATATATGTAATTCTGTTATTAATGTAGATTTTTGAATTAAAAGCAGGTGACTTAGTTACTATTTTTCACATTACATAAACATTTATAAACGCAAATAAACGTTTAATACACCCTTCTGCAGTCCGGTTTCCCACACCTTTGCAATATCGATCGATGATGTATCACATTTTTTAACTCACAAAATTTTACGTTATGAACACACTGAAGAACGCAGTACAATTGATTGGCAACCTGGGAAAGGATGTAGAAGTAACCGAATTTACTTCAGGCAACAAAAAGGCCACTTTTTCACTGGCAACCACCGAAAGTTATAAAAACAACAAAGGTGAGCAGGTGAAAAACACACAGTGGCACAACATCATTGCCTGGGGCAAAAATGCAGAGCTGATGGCCAAGTCCCTCGTAAAAGGCAGTAAAGTTGCCGTTACCGGCATGCTCAACTACCGCAGTTACGAAGACAAAGCCGGACAAACCCGCCAGGTCACCGAAATCGTTGTCAGCGAATTTTTAAAAATCGGAGACAGCCAAAAAGGTGTTCAAGAAGTCAGACCGTTTTAAGGTCAACCGTCGGATCGGTCTCTTTGGAGGTCGATCCGATTTTTATTTTTTAGTTTTGCCCTTCGGACAGGCTCCCTTCGACAAGCTCAGGGAGCGGTGAATAAACGAAGTACAACTATCATGCGCGTGTCGCGTCTCCGTTAACGCGTCTCCGATAACGACCTTCGGACAGGCTCCCTTCGACAGGCTCAGGGTGAACCCTTCGACAAGCTCCCTTCGACAAGCTCCCTTCGACAAGCTCAGGGAGCAGTTAGTACAAGAGGTACAGTTATCATGCGCGTGTCGCGTCTCCGATAACGCGTCTCCGATAACGCGCGTCGCAAAACTCAAGAAAACACAAACATAACCATTGTTTAAATTCTACTACCTTTGCAACCTGAAACTAATTAGTGGATATACAATCAATATTAAAAACCCATTTCGGCTATGATAGCTTCCGTCCCATGCAGGAGGAGGTAATTCAGTGGTTGTTGGAAAAAAAAGATAGTCTGGTAATTATGCCGACGGGGGGTGGAAAATCACTTTGTTATCAGATACCCGCCCTTTATCTGCCCAACATGGCCATTGTTATATCTCCGCTTATTGCGTTAATGAAGGATCAGGTTATGGCACTGAGGGCGCTGGGTATCAAGGCAGCCGCTTACAATAGCCATATGTCACAGGAGGAGATGCGACAAATGGAAGGCGATGCCATCGATGGTAAACTCAAAATTCTCTATGTTTCACCGGAGCGATTGGGGAGTGACTTGTTTTTAAACTTCTTATCGAGGTTGAAAATTGACTTTTTTGCTGTAGATGAAGCCCATTGTGTTTCGATGTGGGGTAATGATTTCAGACCGGATTACCTGCAGGTTTCCAAAGTCAGAATTCTTTATCCTGAAACACCTTTTATTGCGCTTACAGCTACTGCAGATACGGCAACGCAGGCTGATATATGCAAGCAATTGAGGCTCAAAGAGTCAAAGATTTTTGTCAGCAGTTTTGAAAGGAAAAACATCAAGATTTCAGCCCACATCAACCAACAAAGAATGGAGCAAATCCTTTCACTGCTCAAAAAGAAAAAAGGTGAAAGCTGCATCATTTATTGCACAAGTCGCAAGTCTTGTGAAAAGTTGGCCGGATCTCTGCAAGACAAAGGCATCGATGCCCAATTTTACCACGCCGGCATGAATGCAGATGAAAGAAATAAGGTGCAGGAAGGATTTGTAAGAGATGAGATTCAGGTGATTTGTGCTACCATTGCTTTTGGTATGGGCATCGATAAGAGCAATATCCGACTGGTCATTCACTACAACATGCCCAAAAACCTGGAAGGTTACTATCAAGAAATTGGCAGATCCGGCAGGGATGGGTTACCTGCAGAAGCTGTTTTATTCTATGGATTTACCGACATTGAAATTCAAAAAGATTTTATTCTCAATGGAGAAGGAAGTGAAGAATACAAGGAAGTGCAACATGCAAAATTGGACAGGATGTGGCAATTTGCGACCAGCTTCCACTGCAGGACCAATTTTATCCTGAATTACTTTGGAGAATTTCGACAAGAAAGTTGTGGACACTGTGACAATTGCCTTAAGCCAAGTCCAAAATTTGATGGTACGAAATTGGCACAAATGGCACTGTCTGCTATCATAAGATGTCAGGAACAAATAACAGCATCTACACTCATTGATATTTTGCGGGGTTCCCATAAAAGAGAGTTGATTGAGAAACAATACGACAAAATAAAGACATTTGGTGTAGGCCGACATTACAGTGCTTTTGAATGGAAAAGTTACATCACCCAAATGATCAATTTGGGGATTTTGTCCATTGATTTCACCTCCAACAATCGACTGACCACCACCCCGCTTTCTGCAACAGCTTTAACTGGCAGTACTAAAATTGAACTGCACAAAGAAAGTTTTGGTGAAAAATCCATTATAAAACCAAGTCCCAGGCCCAAGGCTTTACCCAGTTTTGATTCTATGGATGACGACCTCCTGGCAAAACTCAAATCCTGGAGGCTGTTTAAAGCCAAAGAAAGTCAGCTACCACCCTATATAATTTTGCATGATAGTACCCTGCAAGCCATTGCCTCTGTAAGACCCCTTAGCATAGAAGAACTTGAACAAATACCCGGCATCGGTGAGCACAAATTGAATAAATATGGAGAAGACATACTAAATGTGGTTATGAAATCATAAAAAATTACAAAGCTGCCAAGATCAATGACCTATTTATTTTTATAAGCATCCATTTTCTTTAAAAGGATAAGACCTTATTTGAAACTCACAAAAAACTGTTAACAAGCGTACAATAAGAAAAAGAAATGACAAAGGGAGCTATTTTTGGGTAAGCTTAAAATACCTTTTGTGGAAAAATCAACAATCTACTTACTCCTGCTTATTTTGTCTGCAGTTGGCTGTAAATCGGCAAAGAATGAATCAGATAGGCGCAACTTTGTTGGAGACATCATTGCCAATGAAGAACTGGATGATGCCACTTTTAATATTTGTGGATCTGAGAAAGAAGTTTTTCAATATTTCAATACTGGTAAAGGAATATCCATTGATAGAGAAAAAAAAGCCCTGGACACAAAATTATTTAAGCTTTTCAAAGACAATACATTTAGAGACAACGGCTATGTGAGAATACGATTTATTGTTAACTGCCAGGGTGAAAGTGGCAGGTTCAGGGTACTTACCTCAGATTTGCAATTTAATGAAATAAAAATGTCAGCATCAACCACAGAGCCATTACTCAAGGCTTGCAAGGATATCAAGGGATGGAAGCCACTGATATATGATGAGAAGCCTCGAGATTATTATCAATACTTGACATTTAAAATTGTGGATGGCAAAATAAAAGAGATCCTCCCATGAAAAAATTCTGCATCATACTCTGCCTGTTATCCAACAAAGTATTGGCCCAACCCAATTGCAATGCATATTTGTACTATGGTGACACACTTAAGTATAAAGCCTGTCAGGTGGCAGAAAAGAGACAGGGCTACCATCAATTCAGTGCCGAAAACCAACAAGCTCTGGATGAAGCCATTGCCATAGATCCAACATTTTCTTTTGCTTATGAGGCCAAATCTACTGCCTATTTGAAAAGTGGAGATTTTGTTACATGGTTCCAATTGATGAACAAGGCTGTGGCACTCGATCCCAAAGAACATTTACCTTATCGAGGATGGTGTCGATACCAGTTTTTCAGGGATTACGAGGGAGCCATAGCAGATATAGAAAGATTGGATAGTCTCAGTAAATATGATATAGGCTACTCTGTAAATGGGGATTATCATCTGCAAATGGCAAAAGCCCTGTGTTACAAAGCACTGGGGCAAAAAGAAAAAGCCCTGGAGATAATAATAAACCAAATGAATGAAGCCGGATATCAACCCGGACTGTTCGATTATTTACATCTGGGCGTACTTTATCTGGATCTAAAACAACATGACAAAGCTATACAGGCATTAAATCAACAAGAAAAAGTAAACGATTTGGCTGAAAACCGGTATTACCTTGGAAAAGCTTTCATGGATTTGGGGAGGAAGGATGAAGCGTTAATGCAGCTAAAGATAGCGAAAGAAAAATATGAAAAGGAAGACAGAATGAAAGATCCATACACACAACATGCTGATAAAATATATTGGGAAGATATAGTCGCTGCAATAAATGGGTTGATGCAATAAAAGGGGGTTCTGCAATAACTGCGCTACCATTGTAAAATAAAGTTCCTATTTTCACCTGACAATTGGAAAGTATGAAAAGCATGACCCTAATGTATATTGTCGGAATGTATTCTTTTTTTGCATTGACATGCAAGCCAAAAGAAACGAATCCTTCCAACTTTACGCATGCTGAGAAACCTGCAGCAAACCCTGTAATCAAGGCAGATTCCACACTATCCTTCTTTTGTCCGGCAACCCAAAAACAAGTCAAATGGCAAAAAGCCGATGTTTTTAACCCAGCTGCCATTATCAGAAACGATACGTTGTTTGTCATATATCGCTGTGAAGACAATCCAAAAGCATATTTAGGGGGACGTACATCCAGGTTGGGGCTGGCTTATTCCTTGGATGGGGTTGAATTCACCAAATATCCTGAACCTGTGCTCTATCCTGCGACAGATACCTTTGCGCAATGGGACTACCCGGGAGGCTGTGAGGACCCCAGGATTGTAAAGTCTCCTGCAGGAACGTACATCCTTACTTATACATCCTGGAATCAAAAAACGGCAAGGCTTTCCATTGCCACTTCCAGGGATCTCATCCATTGGGAGAAAAAAGGGCCTGCCTTTATGCGTGCCTATAATGGTAAATTTTTAAATCATTGGTCAAAATCAGGATCCATCGTTTGTGAGTGGATCAACGATGCGCAAATTGCTAAAAAAATAAACGGGAAGTACTGGATGTACTGGGGGGAAGAATTTGTCAATCTTGCCTGGTCGGATGATCTGATCAACTGGTATCCCGGCGTCGATGAAAAAGGCGAACTCACCGCCGTTATTCGCACCAGACCCGGTTACTTTGACAGCAGACTTACAGAGTGTGGACCACCTGCCATGTGGATGGAAGAAGGTGTTGTATTATTGTACAATGGCAAAAATGCTGACGATGAACGAACAGATAACCGACTGCCCAAAAACACGTATACTGTTGGTAGGGTCATTTTTGATAAAGAAAATCTAAGCAAGGTATTGAGCAGGACAGATACATGCTTAATAAAACCCACCCTGGCGCACGAAATCAGCGGACAATATAAATCAGGCACTGTTTTTTCAGAAGGACTCGTAAGATATAAAGGGAAATGGTTGCTGTATTATGGCACAGCCGATTCATTTGTAGGTCTTGCAGAATTAAAATGAGGAAGGTAGTACTTATATCTTCTTCCACTGGATGATTCTGGCAGGACACACGCGAGTGGCGGCTGCCACCTCTTCTTCTTCACTATCGTCGACATTGACGGTATAGAACCCTTTTTTTTCGATGCCGCCCACCAGGGTACACTTACCATCCCGGCGAGAGACCCTCCATCGATGGTCAGCGATCTCTACGCAGGCATTACAGCCAATACACTTTGCTCTTATTTGGGTTATTTGGATCACTGACCCACCAATTTGTACAATTTATCTGAAGGCCTGATTTTCTCGGAAAGTTGGATGGTAAATTGATCGCCCCTGGAAACACTATCAACGGACATTCCCTCTTTTCTAATCTCGCTTACCATTGCCTCAACGTAGCCGGTTGTGGGGCCTGTGACAGCCACTTTATCGCCAACAGTTAAGTCGTGGGATTCGCATCTGAATTCTGCAATACCGGCTTCATCAAAATACTTTACACCTTTGGCAACATAGATTTTTCGCTGTGTAGCTTTGGACCCATAGCTGTCGGACCACTCACCCATTTTTTTACCCAGATAGTAACCATCCCAAAAGCCCCGGTTGTATACCGTAGCCAATCTGGGCATCCATCCATCTATCAATTCCCGGGTATATTCACCCCGAACAAAAGCATCGATGGCTTCTCTGTAACATTGAGTGACGGTAAAGACATAATCTGCGGATCTCCCCCTTCCTTCGATTTTCAGGACACTTACACCAGCTTCGAGTATTTGGTCTAAAAAGCCAATGGTACAAAGGTCTTTGGCCGACATGATGTATTCATTGTCAACCTCAAATTCGATGCCTTCGTCTTTATCCATGACCACATAAGACCGTCTGCAATTCTGGATGCAGGCTCCCCGGTTGGCAGAGGCAAAATGACTGTGGAGGCTCAAATAACATTTACCGGAAACTGCCATGCACAGGGCACCATGGGCGAAAATTTCGAGTTTAACCAGAGACCCGGAGGGGCCTTTGATTTGCTGTTTTACGATGCCTTTGGAAATTTCAGCCACCTGTTTGAGGCTCAACTCCCTTGCCAAAACCACCACATCTGCAAAGGCTGCAAAAAATGCCACGGTATCGAGGTTGGACACGTTGGCCTGCGTAGAAATGTGCAGAGGCATACCTACCTTTTTGCAATGAAACATGGCGGCATGGTCAGAAGCAATAATAGCAGAAATACCACTTTGCTGTGCTGTATCTATGATGGATTTCATCAGTTGGATATCGTGATCATACAAAATGGTATTGAGCGTTAAATAAGATTTTACACCGGCCGCTTTTGTGATCTCTGCAATCCCGGGTAAATCTTCTAAGGTGAAATTATTACTGGACCGGGCTCTCATATTGAGTTGCTCGACACCGAAATAAACGGCATCACAACCCGCTTTGATGGCTGCCATCAGAGACTCCCATGAACCGGCAGGACTCATCAATTCAAACTTTCTTAAAATCTCAGTCTCCATTATATTTGAAAGGTGTTGCTAAAAAAGTAATAACCAGGGTTTCTATAAAAATCATAACCAATGGCTTGCACCATTGGCTATGAAGAAAAAAATTAGCTGGCCGCAGCATAAGCATCTGCGGCATTTCCACGATTATGCTTAAAGGGTTCCTCTTCTTTCCTGTTCGGCTTCAATGCTCTCAAACAAGGCTTTAAAATTTCCTTTGCCAAAAGATTTAGCTCCTTTGCGCTGGATGATTTCAAAAAAGAGGGTGGGTCTGTCTTCCACGGGCTTGGTGAAGATTTGAAGCAGGTAACCGTCTTCATCTCTGTCTACCATTATACCCAGTGATTTCAATATAGCGAGGTCTTCAGCGATATCCCCTACTCTATCGAGAACAGTGTCGTAGTAAGTACCGGGCACATGCAAAAATTCCACGCCCCTTCTTCTCATTTCCGAAACTGTAAATACGATGTCGTTGGTAGCTACGGCAATGTGCTGACAGCCCGCGCCTCCATAAAAATCCAAAAATTCTTCAATCTGACTTTTCTTCAATCCTTCAGCCGGTTCATTGATGGGAAATTTGATCCGACCATTGCCATTGGTCATTACTTTACTCATCAACGCAGTGTACTGGGTTGAAATGTCTTTGTCATCAAAAGTAATGAGGTTGGCAAAGCCCATGGTTGTAGCATAAAACTTTGCCCATTCATTCATGGTGCCCAAATCTACGTTGCCTACCATATGATCAATGTAACGAAGTCCGGTAGAACCAGGATTGTAATCTGAATCCCATTTTTCAAAACCTGGCAGGAAGACGCCATTGTAATCTTTTCTTTCCACGAACATGTGGATGGTATCACCATAGGTTTTGATGGCTGATTTTACCACCCTACCCCATTTGTCAGACATAGCCTGGGGGGCCATTACACCTGTGGCACCCCTACGGGTTGTCTCCTCATAAGCAGCGCTCGCGTCGTCTACCCACAAGGCAATCACTTTTACCCCATCGCCATGTTTTTTAATGTGTTCTGAGATTTCACTCTGGGCTGTATAAGGTGTAGTCAGCACCAAACGAATCTTGTCCTGAACCAGGACATAAGAACAAAATTCCCGGTTGCCGGTCTCCAGTCCGCAATAAGCCAATGACTGAAAACCAAAAGCAGTTTTATAAAAATGGGCAGCCTGTTTGGCATTCCCTACATACAATTCCACATAATCTGTACCATTGATGGGCAGGAAATCCTGGGCCTGATCAAAAATTTTCTGAATACCGTATTCGTAATCTTTTACGTCTGTTAAGTTTGCGCTTGACATAATAAACTTTTTTTTGTGTTATGCATGGTTGGGTTCCAACCACGATTTGTAATAATCTTTTACTTCCAATTGCATGGCCTCCTTTGTAATCATCACCGGCTGAAAAGGATCAATCATCACCGCCAATTCGTGTGTTTCTTTTTTGCCAATGGATCTCTCGATAGCGCCCGGATGGGGTCCGTGTGGTATGCCTCCCGGGTGGAGTGTAATCTGACCCTGCTGGATATTATTTCTACTCATGAAGTCACCATCCACATAATAAAGCAATTCATCGCTGTCGATATTGCTGTGGTGATAAGGCGCAGGAATAGCATCCGGATGGTAATCATACATGCGGGGTACGAAAGAACAAACCACAAAGTTTCTGCTTTCAAAGGTCTGATGCACAGGTGGCGGCATGTGTATTCTGCCGGTGATGGGTTCAAAGTTGAAAATGGAGAAAGTATAAGGATAGTGAAAGCCATCCCAACCCGCTACATCAAAAGGATGATTAGCGTAAAGGTAAGGAAACATGATGCCCCTCTTTTTGATAAAAATATCAAATTCACCTTCTTCATCGTACGTTTTCAAATTTTCCGGTCGTTTGATATCTCTTTCACAGAAAGGTGAATGTTCCAGCATTTGACCGAAGTCGTTGCGGTATCTTCTAGGTGTAAACACAGGATCTGCTGATTCCATAAACAACCAGCGGTTGTCGCTGTCATTGAAATGCACCTGATATACCGTACCCCTGGGTATCACAATGTAGTCTCCATATTTAAAGGGTAGCTCACCAAACATGGTGGTAATCTTCCCAGAGCCTTTATGCACAAAAATCACTTCATCGGCATCCGCATTTTTATAAAAGTAAGGAGTGGATGAAGTAGGGGCTGCCAGTCCGATCTGTAATGCTACATTGCAGAAAAGCACTTTTCTGCTTTTGAGAAAATCTGCTTCAGGCTGAAGGTTGAAGCCCTGAAAACTCATGGCATCCAGTCCGTTTTCCACAGCTATCTCGGGCTGCACACTGTAGGGTTTATCCTTTTGTTTTACGCGGGTGGGAGGATACAAGTGGTACACAAGAGAAGACATTCCCGCAAAACCCTGGGTTCCCACGAGTTCTTCCTGATACAATTGTCCGCTGTCTTGTCTGGCAACAACGTGCCTTTTATCGGGCACAAATCCAAGTTTATGATAAATGGGCATATAAAAGGGTTAGTGGCATTTAAAATAATCAAAAGGCTCAAGGCATTCTTCACAACGCATCAAAGCCTTGCAAGCAGTTGAGCCAAATTTGGAGATCACACTGGTATTGTTGGAACCGCAGTTGGGGCAGTTGACCTGCATTACCTCTAAAGCCCAACTGTTGCATGCCTGGTGGGCAGGAGGTGCTATGCCGAAAGATCTGAGTTTTTGTCGGGCACCTTCGCTCATCCAGTCGGTTGACCAGGCGGGAGAAAGTTGGGTGTGAACGGCAACACTTTTGAAGCCATGGCTTTTGAGCAATGCCTCTATATCTGAGGCAATCATAGCCATTGCAGGACAGGCCGTATAGGTAGGTGTGATGTAAACATCGCAATGATTATTCTTCAACTCAACCTTCCTCAAAATACCCATCTCCCTGATGGAAACAACAGGGATCTCAGGATCCGGAATCTGATCCAATAATTCTAAGACTGCAGTATGTTCCATGGCCATCATCGTTACCATGAGGCATCCGGATAAGATCGTTGAAGATATTGCATTTCACACAGCAGGTGTCCCAGATGTTCTGTATGGATACCTTGTCTGCTACCTCGGTGCTGGTAAGTATCCTGAGGTATGGAAAAGCCGGTTCTCATAAAGACCTTTCCTATTTTATCCAACCAGTTTTTCTTCAGTTTTTCCTGATCAGGTGCAATGCCGTGCTGAAGTAATAAAAGATCACAGTCCGACATTTCAAAAAACTCATGGGTGTAAGCCCAAAGATCATGAATAGCATCTACCATTTTATCGTGACTCTCTGCAGTGCCCAAGCCCAGGCGCATGCACCAATCGGCAGCATGGGAGAAATGATACCTGGCTTCTTTCACGGCTTTTAGGGAGAAGGCTGACAGATGCGTATCCGTGCTTTCGCACAGAGCTTCATACAGCAAATCTTCGTAAGCCGACAGAAAAAGTTGTTTGGCAATGGTAAAAGCAAAATTTCCGGTGGGAAGTTCTGCCATAAGAAAGTTGTAATATTCGCGTTCACTTCTTCTGAAGGCCAATTCATCGGCTGTCTTTATTTCTCCGAAGGTATGACCTGCGTAGTCGAGTAAAACCTGTGCTCTTCCGATGTGATCGAGTGCCAGGTTGCTGAGGGCGATGTCTTCTTCCAGCATTGGCGCTCTGCTGCACCATTCACTGAGGCGTTGACCCTGGATGAGCGCATTATCTCCCAAACGCAATAAAAATTTCTGCAGTGCTTCTTTCAATTCCATTGTCATCAGATTTGAAGTGCGCCTTCCGGCATGGTATAAAATGTGGGATGGCGATAAATTTTATCATTGGCAGGATCAAAAAACATTTCGGCATCTTCCGGTGCAGAGGAAACGATGTTGTTGGACAAAACCACCCAAATAGCACTGCCCTCATTTCTTCTGGTATATAAGTCGCGGGCATACTTAAGCGCCATTTCCTTATCTGAAGCATGCACACTACCCGCATGCATAAATTGTCCGCCGGACTTGCCCTGGACAAAAACTTCCCAAAGATCTAATTGTGTATCCATAAAAATTAGTTTAGGGTTGAAATACGTTTTTTATAGGCATCGGCTGCTTCGCGAACCCACTTGCCTTCTTCGTGCCAAAATTTGTGGTGTTCCATCCTTTGCCTGTTGCAGGGACCATTGCCACTGATGACATTTTTGAATTCAGACCAGTCAATGGGGCCGTGATCATATCCTTGTTTATCTTCATTCCACTTGAGCAGCGGATCGGGAATGGTGAGTCCGATTACATAGGCCTGTTGCACTGTTTTGTCGATAAATTTCTGACGCAACTCATCATTGCTTTTGCGCTTGATTTTCCATTTAAATGCATCACCTGAATGAGGTGAATCGCTGTCGTGAGGACCGAACATCATCAGAGAAGGCCACCACCAGCGGTTCATGGCATCCTGAGCCATCTTTTTTTGTTCCGGCGTGCCTTTCATCATGGTAGCCATGATTTCATAGCCTTGTCTCTGGTGAAAACTCTCTTCTTTACAGATCCTGAACATCGCTCTGGCATAAGGACCAAAAGAAGTACGTTGCAGTGCCACCTGATTGACGATGGCGGCTCCATCTACCAACCAACCGATGGCTCCTATATCTGCCCAGGTAAGCGTGGGGTAATTGAAAATATTGGAATATTTGGCTTTTCCTTCGTGCAATTGGCGAATCATTTCTTCGCGTGAAATGCCCAGGGTCTCAGCGGCACTGTAAAGGTATAAACCATGACCGCCTTCGTCCTGAATTTTGGCCAGCAGAATTTGTTTGGACCTTAGGCTGGGAGCCCTCAGCAACCAATTGCCTTCCGGTTGCATGCCGATCACTTCCGAATGGGCATGTTGGGAAATTTGTCTGATAAGGTGGAGCCTGTAAGCTTCGGGCATGGCATCCCTTGGCTCAATTTTTTCTTCGGCCTGGATCTTTCTTTCAAAATTGGTTTCCAGTTCTGCGAGCTTCATTTTGCCTGTTGTTTGCTGCAAAAATAGGGTGTGTTAAAATTGGGAAATGTGATGGAAATCACAATTGGGGCGATATGCATATCGCCCCCACAATTTTGATTGGAAGGGGGGAGACGGCGCAATATTTTGCGCCGCCACTATATCATTGGGAGGGGTGGTAGAGACGCAATATATTGCGTCTGTACAATATATTGCGTCTGTACGGATTATCGGGAAATGGTAGAAACGCGATATATTGCGTCTGTACGGGATTATTATTGGAAGAGGGGGAAGAGACGCAATGCATTGCGTCTGTACGGGATTATCGGGATAAGGTGGTGAGATTGTGCAATTTATTTTTATCGAGGATAGATATTTTTCGGCCATCCAGATGGATGATGTTTTCTGCCTGAAGGTCGTAAAGGGTGCGGGTAGCGGTTTCACGGGTGGTACCGGCGAGGTGGGCCAGATCTGATCTTTTGAGGTTGGCTTTGATGGTATTGCCTTCCATACCATATCGATCGCACAGCCATTCGATACCCAGGGCTATCCTGCTCTTAACAGGTTTATGGGTATGATCCGCTATTTTTTGCTCTGTTTTTTTGAGTTCTCCCGCCAGCAATTGGGCCAGTCGCAGGGCCAGTCTTGCATTGGTTTCCAGCAATGTATAGAGGGATGATCTGGGAATGAAGCAAACCCGCGAATTTTCCAATGCTGTAGCAGAGCACGAAAAGGTATCTTCTGCCAGGATGGCACGGTAACCCATCACATCGCCTTCGCCAGCCAGGTGGAGAATGTGCTGGTGGCCAAAATCTTCTTCTTTGCTTACCATAATCTTACCGGAAGACACACAGAAAATGCCCTTGGGGTAAGCTCCTTCCTTAAAGAGGGCGTCGCCTGCTTTAAATTCCTTTTCTTGCCGACAGCCATCCAGCAATTGAATGTCATTGGGGTTGAGCTGGTTGAAGATAGAACGCATTCTGGCATGACACATTCTGCAACCAGGGGAAGTATGAGAAGAAAGTAATGTATTTACCACTTTACCTTTTGTTTGCAACAAATTTAACTTACCGGTTTTATGCTAATCAAATGAAGATCATTGGAAACAATGATTTTCGTTACCAACTGGAGGCTTCCAAATAAAATTTTATTTATGTCTGAGTTAATAGCCTTTCATCAAATAAAATTACATGAATAGCCCTGTATCGACATATCATTTTATTTTTCAAAGAATTTATGCTTTATATGGTTTTACAGGTATTACAAATAAAAACTTATCCAAATTTTATATGGCAATCTGGCATAAAAAATACTAAAGATTTTACCAATATCCCTAAAATTTAAGGTTAAAAAAGTGGAATTTTGCCGTCCGGTAAATAATTGAGAGAAGTCTTTGTCCTATAAAGCAGAAAGGCAAATATAGACAAAGAGTCAAAACCGATAACAATGGACAAGAAAGGCGTTGCCGTACTACGAGATAAAAAACTGAGTAAATCCACCGCATTTACCAAAGAAGAGCGTAAGGAAATGGGATTGAGGGGATTATTGCCCCACTCTATCATTTCCCAAACCATTCAGGAGCGAAGGGTAATGGCCAATATCAGAGATAAAGGCAGTAACATTGAAAAGTACATCTTTTTATCTGCCCTCCAGGACAGGAATGAAAGGCTGTACTACCATATCATCATGAACAACCTGGAAGAATTGCTACCCATCATCTACACGCCAACCGTTGGTGAGGTGTGTACCCGGTTTTCGCATATTTACAGAATAGATAAGGGTTTTTACATTACGCCGGATGACAAGGGCGATGTGCTTGAATTGCTGGGCAACTGGCCTGAAGATGATGTCCGCATCATTGTGGTAACCGATGGCAGCAGGATTTTGGGACTGGGGGATTTGGGTGTTAATGGAATAGGCATTTCCATTGGCAAACTATCACTTTATACAGCAGGGGCGGGCATCAATCCGGCACAATGTATGCCCATTGTACTTGACCTGGGCACCAACAACCAGCCTTTGCGCGAAGACTTGTTGTATTTGGGTTATCCCCATCCGAGACTTGAAGACGAGGCTTATTACGAAATGGTTGATGAATTCATCAAAGCTGTTCAACAACGCTTTCCGAAAGCGTTGATTCAGTTTGAAGATTTTATTACCCCTAAGGCATATGCCATCTTAGAAAAATACCAGCATGAGGTCCTTTGTTTCAATGACGACATCCAGGGTACGGCTGCTGTTGCGTTATCCGGGGTGCTGTGTTCGTCTAGAATTACGGGCACTGCCTTCAAAGATTCACGCATTTTGTTTTTGGGTGCCGGATCTGCTGCTACAGGGATTGCAGATTTGATGGTTGATGCCTTTGTGGCGGAAGGACTCACAAGAGAAGAAGCGCAGGACCGTCTTTGGTTTGTAGACATCAACGGTTTGGTTACGAAGGATAGCAACAACTTATTACCCCATAACATACCTTACGCCCGACACAGCCACGCCATGAATTTTATAGAGACCTTGCATGACTTTAAGCCTCACATTCTGATTGGAGCCTCCGGTGCAGGCGGTGCCTTCACGAGGGAAGTCATTGAAGCCATGTGTCAATACAATGAACGTCCGGCCATCTTTGCCCTATCCAATCCCACCTCAAGTGCAGAATGTACAGCAGAGCATGCCTACGAATGGAGCGATGGCAAGGCCATTTTTGTGAGCGGTAGTCCCTTCGGCAAGGTGGAATATAAAGGCAAAACCCACATTCCGGGACAAGGCAACAATGTGTACATCTTCCCGGGCGTTGGTTTAGGTGCCATGGCCTGTGAAGCCAAATACCTTCCGGATCATGTTTTCCTAACCGCCGCAAGAGTACTTGCAACGCAGGTTACCGATGAAGAACTCGCTCATGGAACCCTGTATCCCAGAATGACTCATCTTCAGGAAATTTCCCTGGAGATCGCTACCGCCATTGCCACACGCCTATGGGATGAAGGATTGGCCAGAGCAGAGCGACCTGGCGATATAAAGTCATATATAGCAAGCCTTCAGTACGATCCTGAATATTGATAATGGATTGAAATTATACCGGTGACAAACATAAATTTGGATTTCCTATTCCAAAATAAATAAGGCACTCAAATTTTCAAAAATTGAAGATGTTAATGAAGCTAAAGGAATATTATTTTCCTTTCAGATCATTACCATCCCATATAAAGTAAAGTTCCTGATTTTTTGGTGACAGATCATACACTTCAATTGTTTGCAGTACCTGACCCTCCCTACCTGCAGAGATCGTGGCAAAGTAATCATACACTTCATCATCTTCTTTGCCAGAACCTGCGAAAACGAAATAAAGATTTTGCCTTACCCTCCGACTCTGATCCGGCTCCAGTTTGTTGGAGGCGTCAAAATATTCAAAAAAATGACTTGAATATTCGCCTGTACTTAGCTTTATGGATTTTATTTCCATAAAAATATGAATGGGTAAATCAGATTCGTTCTTAAAATTGAAGCCAATTTCGTACTGATCATAATCGGTATTGTTATATTTTTCACAACCCTGTAAAATCAATAATATCAATAAAAGGAATGAATATCTCATCTTACTTTTTTCTGTAAATTAGATATTGATTCTACATTAAAGCAATGATGGCAATCATGGTTTGTAATTAGCTTCATTATGAATTTATCCCTATTCATTTCCAATTTTATTCAACACCAGGCAATTACATAGCATCGTGGAACACTGAAAACGATCATCCGAATTAATAATAGAGAATGTAAAATATTCTACTACAATGTTGCGCATATCCAGCAATACCAGACTGAAGAATACAAATCTTCTGTTTACATTGATTGAGAATGACCTTACATGTTCTGAAAGTTGTAAGTTGAAAATGCTGCCACTTTTTTTTGTAGGCAGTAAGGTAATTGAAGCATTCCTTTGTAATGTGAGACAAAGTTACTGCCAGCGTGTCTCCCTCATGGGTGTCAGGAAACTGAGGATAATAAGAAACAGGCTTACCATCACCGGTGACTTTATCAGCATACAATGGAAAGTCATTGCCCAGGACGCTGAGCAAAGATTTTTCCAGCTCTGAAAGTCCTCCCTTAGCAAGGTTGAGACGCGTAGCAGTAACCAGGTAGTAATTTTCTTCTCCTGGTATATCTGTAAACTTATATTCATAAGAATAAAAGGTAGTGGTATCGTCAACGATCAGGGGCAGTGATTTCACATCATCAAAATTCACCCTTGGCTTTAGCGTAGTAATGGCACGGACTTCTTTGCCTGTAGTATAATCATGCGCTCTCAGCCGATAAACAGTATTGGGAATCAAAGGCAGAAAAAACTTTGTGGTAAAATAAAATTAACAATTCCTGTGAATAATATTCAATGAAATATTGAGGCGCCATCACCCATCCCCATATATCATAAATATGTATAGCTAACTAAAAAACGGTGAAGTGAACATTGTCTGATCAATTAAAGAGATTGATTTTTTTAATTCACGAATTTTTTGATAGAGAAGTATTAATTACAGTGATCTTTATATTGAGGTAATTTTCCATACAGCTCATTATAATTACTTTCCTTTTTTGAGAAACAGATTCGCCATGGTTAAAATAAAAAGTGCTCTCATCTCTTAATTGTAATTCCTCACATTATGAGATATATGCATTAGCTCATCTGCAAGATCCTGACCTACCACCCGCTTTTCCACCTTCCTCAAATTGTCGATAGCCCGGAAACGGGCAGCTCTCAGCAGGTATGCCTGTATCTGGTTAACTTCGGAAAGATTGTTTTTCTGCCAAAGGGAAATATACAACTCCTGAACAACATCCTCTGCTGCTGTTTCATCTCTGATCAGCCTTGCTACATAGTTGCACAGCGGTGAATAGTAATCCTCGAACAGCGTTGAAATATCCGTTATCATATTTCGCAGTATTTTGAAACTAAGTCCATTCTATTGCTCATCATTACAAAGTTAAAAATTGCGACCGGCTTTACCTCATAATACAGACGATGGCCCTTGAATTGCGATTGCATCAAAAAAAATCCTTGATTTCGCATGACTTAATGGTATGTGCGGGTCCTTTTAGGTGAGATGTTGCTGTTGGTTTTATCGAAATGAAGCCTGGCTCATGTCGAAATTCCCCAACAGGCAAAGTTAGTATCAGGGCCGGGGTTTAAAATAAATATATTTTATTTATATACGTATAAATATCAATAACAGTTATTTATATTAATAATACACCCAAAATGGGAAACATAAAACTTTAGAAAAAAACTTTAACTGTTACCAATAAAAAAAACTATACATATACAATTGATATGCAGATACTTAAACAATTTTTTAGTACCCTATAGGTAAAATATTGGTAAATTCTTACAGCGTAGCGAGGAGGCATCTTTATAGGAAAAATATTATTGCATCATGCTGTTTTACAATGAGTTAACCAAATTTAATATCCAATTTTTTCAGGAAAATGGCATTTTTTATACGTGAAAATTAAAAATTTTGTGTAGATTTTTGTGAAAACACAATAAAACATCGAGGCTGCCCTCAAAATGCGAAAGATGGGTACGCTATAAAATTGAAAGTTTGATTTGAAGGTAAAAAGTGGGGAGGAGTTGAGTCTTTGATTTTTTGAATATACAATCATTGAAAAAGATATGAAGACGGATAAAAGACTGAATCCCCTCTTTTACCTCATAGCAATAAAACAATAAATACTTGATACCGGATTGCCATTAAGGCTCTGGTTTTCTGGTGATCAAACATTAAGGTAGAAAAAAACTAAATGGATGGTATGACCTAAAGTTGGGTCATTGAATAAAAGAAGAATTATATCATTAAAATAAATGAGATTAATTCAGGAAAAATAAAGTCTATTTGGAAATGTACAATGGAATTTACACTTGTAAAACCAGAATTCAGAATCGGCTTTAATGGCATTCTTACCATTACCCGGTTTTGTGTCTTTGGGTAGTTCTTTTTTCTGTTTCTTAGGCAAGGAAACATGAATGGCAAGCCATACCCTTAGAAATTAAAGAAGATGATTTTTTTTAAACTAAATATTGCGATATGAATAGTAATCAATACTTTGCGAAAACACTTATACTCCTGGTCTTATTTACCGGGAGTTTGCTAAGTGCCCAGGTACAGAATATTACCCAAGCCACGAACCACACCACCATTCAGTCTGCCATAGCAGCAGCTAATCCGGGAGACATTATTGAGTGCGCTGCGGGCACCTACAATGAAAATGTGTTGATCAATAAAAACAACATTACCTTAAGATCGGTAGCGGGAAGAAGTATGACGACCATCGCCGGAACCTTCAGTGGGGGCAACAATGCCAGTGTAGCAATAGCAGACAACACCAACGGTGTCACAGTGGGTGGACAGAACCAAGGATTTACCATCATCGGTTTTGATGGCACCGGATCATTAGAAGCCGCTGCCCTTTATTTGCTTGGTGCCCATACCAACATCAGGATTGAAGGCAACGAAATAGTGGCCAACGGAGATCATGGCTTACTGGCCAATTATAATGCAGCCATTGATGGCATTTATATCAAAGACAATATTTTTTCAGGTAAGACCTTCATGGGTGCAGAGCCGGGAGGATGCGGATTTTCAACGCAGTTTGATCCGGGCAACAACGTACCCAGGCAGCTTGTCACTCTGGGAGGTGGTGCCGGCGTAACCAATTCAAAAAATGTATATTTCACCAATAATCAGGTGATTGGTATTACAGGTGGATACAACTCTACTGACATGTGTGAACAGGGCAATCAACTGGTCACCATCGATGTGATTGGTAGTTACATCAACAACAATGTGTTCAATGGAACTACATCCCGCGGTTCTCATAGTTTCAGAGGCAGAGGACCGTTTACCAATGTAAGTTGCAACACCTTTGAGTCTGACAATCTCAGCAGTTCAAGCCGTCACATATTCTTTGGTAGTAGTACCCCATTGGTGGGTGCAACACCTTCAACATTATCAGGCGTTGCAACTCAAAATTCTTTTCCAGACGGAGGTGCTTATCTGACACCAGACAATGCCGCATCCTGGATCATATATAAAGACGTAGCGCAAGCAACAACAGCAGCAACCACCATAGGTGCAGGTCAGACTGCCATAGCGGCATCAGCGCTAACTCTTTGTCCGGTTACCAATATCAATACAGGTATACATTTTATCACCATACAGGCGGCGATCAATGATGTACAAACACTGACCGGTCACACCATTGAAATCGGTTCCGGCAATTATGATGAACAAGTGTTGGTCACAAAAGGTGTAAGCCTAAAAGGAGTAGGAATGACCCAACCGGTAGTAAACTTCACAGGAACTGTGTCCGGTAAACCCACTTTAATGGATGTTTCTGCCAACGGCGCAACCATAGAAAACATACACTTCAATGTCGACCTATCCAAATTAAGAAGTGCCGTCATTGCCAGTGCAGCTGATTTGGACAATATAACCGTCAAAGATAATATCATCGATGCATACGGTACACCCGCAGGAAGTTATGGAGACAGAAACGCAGTGAGTATTAATTATGGAGGCTTTCCTACTAACTATAGAACTGCCACAGGAGGGGTAAACAATGTTGTTTTCACCGGTAATACAGTTAATGGCACAGGACCGGCAAGTTACTTCAGATCCGGTTTGTCGCTCGATGAAGGAGGTGGAACCATGACCGGCAACACCATCACTTCCATAAATCACGACCTATTGGTTCGTTTTGCAGGTAACGGTCCGGTGACTATTTCCGGAAATAATTGTAATGGCGGAGGTGTAGAACTTTCAGATCAAAATGCTGCATCGGGGCTTATTTCGGTTTCCGGGAATACCTTTACAGGCGCAGGGGCTCCGGGTACCGCTGTACTGCGCATCAAGAACAACTACAACAGCATAGTACACAATATTACCAACAATAATTTTAATGGCTATGAATGGGGTATCTCACTTGAAAATGCCAATAGCATCAACCTGGATGGTAACACGTTTACCACTGGCAGTGCTACGGCAAAAGCAATTGTTGTCAATACCAAATCCATCAGCAGCAATTCAAATACAATTGTACAAGTACCCGTTGCTGCTTCTTTTTTAAACAACAATTTTAATGGAACAGGCATTGGTATATTGTTTGCCAATCACGACAGTGACAATGACAGTTATGGTACATTTGTATTGGGTACACCCGGAAATGAAAACAACTTTGCATCCAGTTTGACCTCTTTTATTACACTAGACATGCAAACAGGTTCTACCAATGGCTCAACTTTTCCTGTCTATCCCAATACGGGAGACTGGCCAACCACCATGGACTATTGGGCATTGGACATGAATGCCGTCAATAATAAATTTGATGTAGGATCCGGTTTACAACTACCGGCAGCTATGACTGTTGCACAATTGCTGGCTCTTGAGGGAAAGGTTTTTCACAAGATGGATGTAACCGGCCTTGGACTTGTGCTTACAAAAAGTAACAATGTGTATGTGATGCCGGCATTGACACCTACTGCTACAGATAATGACTATACACGTATAAAAAATGCCATCGAGGCAGTTGACAACAACTTTACCATTAACCTAAATGGCACCTTTGACTGGACAGAAGCCAATGCTGCCGCTTCATGGGCATTGGGCAATGATGGCGTAAATGCAACCGGTGATGATTATTCTATTTTAGTACCGGCGAATCTCAATGGTGTTACATTTACCGCACCGCTTGGCATAGGAACAGCAACGATCAAAGGTCCCGGTGATTTGCCTGGTGCCAATCTGGAAGGAGTGCTTTATTTTGATGGTGGCGACAATCAAAACTGGACCATTTCCAATATGACATTTACCGATTTTGATTTGAGCATAGGCATGTTTTTCGGTGCAGGTGGTACTGATGCTTTTAACAATACAACCATTACAGGCAACATCTTTAATATGGCTACCGATCTCAATGCAACCGTTGCCCCTGCTGATGTCAATCAAAATATCGGCATCCATTTTGCCTTTGGAGCCAATCAAAGTATTACCAACAATACCTTTAACATTGCAGGTGACGGTGTGAGTAATGGCTCTAATTTTTCCACCTCGGTAGCTATGCAATCCAATACCAGTGGAGGAAGTGTATATAATGGACTTAATATAAGCGGTAATATCATTAACATCCTGAATGCCCAGTCGGCCAATCCTCAAGTAGTGCTGGGAATCTGGGAAAATGGTCATGCACACACCAGCAATATTAGTATTAACAATAATCAATTCCTGAATCTTTCAGGAAGCAACAATGCCTCACTCAATTTGCAGCGCGCCTTTAGGGTGACCTCTCATTCAGGTGCGGGCAGTACGGTAAGTTATTCCGGCAACACCATCCAGGGTGCCAACATTGGATTTCAATGGATCGCCGGAAGTAATTTTAGCAGCCAGTTGCCCGTGCAGATGACAGGCAATACAATATCAGGCAATAATGTGGGTGTGCTGTTACAGTCTAATGGTAAAGCTCATTTTACCGGCAATATTTTTGACGGCGGTACGGACAATGCAAGTGATGTTCAGGTAACGTCAGGAAGCATCATGACCTCGGGTGGTGGTAATTCCTGGGCAGGCGACAATTATTATCTGGAAAATTTAAATACCACTTCCATCAATGTATCCGGCGAAACATTTGATCAAGCCAACAATTACCGTCGTGCAGACAAAATGTTGGATATTCTGGACAATGGTACTTCCGGTTTAATCAGATTCGATGGTACCAATCTTTATGTATCCGCACCGGGAACAGGACTTAGCGATGAAACGCTGACCAATGCCATAAATGCATCCAGTGCCGGAGATGTGATCAATGTTGAAACCGGTACTTATACATCCGGCATTGACGCCAGTTTGAAGGCCGTGACCCTATCACCAGGCTCTAGTCCGGGGTGTGTAACGATCGGTGGAAATATGGTACTCACAGGTGATGATGAATTGATGATGGAAGCCAACGGCACTACTCCGTGTACCGGGTACGACCAGTTTATTGTAAATGGAACGGTAACTCTGGGAGGTGCAAACCTGAATCTTACATTAGGGTATTCTCCTGTAAACGGAGATCAGATCATGCTGATCGATAATGATATGGCAGATGCAGTGACAGGACAGTTTGCTCAGGGCAATTCGATTTCAGTGGGTGGCTATCACTTTCTTATTAATTATAGCGGAGGAGATGGCAATGATGTAGTGCTCACAGCCTGCACCAATGTCACAAACACCAATACGATGGAAGTATTTTGCAGTATTCAGGAAGCGATAGATGATGCGCAGACATTGGCCGGACATACGCTGGTGGTCAACGCCGGAACATACAATGAAGATGTAACGGTTAATAAGGCCCTGACCATCATTGGCGCCGGTATTGATCAGTCTTATGTATATGGTCCTATCGGTGGAAATGGTGCTACCTTTACGATTGCTTCTAACGGCATAGTACTGGACGGATTTACCATATCCAGGATAGGCAATACTTTGGTGGACTGGAATAATCCGGGACTTAATACAGCCGGTATAGCTATCCAGGGACAAGGCAACTACGCAGAGGTGCGCAATTGTAAATTGATTGGCAACAGAACCGGTATTGATATCAACAACAGCAATGGAAATAATATTCACAACAATATCATCACCTTCAACAGAACGGGTATGATTTTCAGAAATCAAACAGATAATACCCTGTTGAATGAAAATGAGATTACCGATAACTGGACAGTAGGTGTACTGTTCCTTGATGGAAGCGGAGGTAGCAATGTACCGTTGCAGCAAGCAATCAACAGTTCCTTTAACAACAACCTGATTACCGGCAACTGGTATGGCCAGATTGTAGATCGTCAATCGGGCGGATCACTGCCTGCCCCCGGTACTGTTTTAAAGAATTTTGAATGCAACTGGTATGGATCAACCAGTCCGGTATATTCCACGGCCAATAGTTCAGAGCCCGGCTATGCGGCTCAAATTCCGGTTGCTTATGGTGGAGCTGCTGTTCCACCGGGAGGTCAACCCGATATCCTGGGTCCTGCATCCGCCAATTTTGACTACACGCCTTTCCTGGCCAATGGTACAGACAACGATATGATGGAAATTGGCTTCCAACCAGTACCCAACTCTTGCTACGCGTGTCCTTCGGGCTTAACCATTATCAATACAACTACCCTAATTGCCTATTGCGACATTCAGGCAGCCCTGGACGCCAGTACAATGGGACAAGAAATTCACGTAACCGCAGGAACGGGATCCGCTAATTTCCAGGTGATGAGTGGCAAGGTATTGGTGATAGACAACGGTGTAACCCTAACTACAGATGGTCCGGTTTGCAACAATGGCACCATCACTGTGAATACAGGGGCAACTTACAACAATGCCAGTACCTATAGTGGCAGTGGATCGTTTAATGGCTTGTTGCGCAATATCACAGGAGGTATTGTAAAACCAGGTACGTGCAATTAATAAGGAATAATATCGCAATTTTTTAAACTTACCAAGCACGAAGAAAGGCCGGCAGAAATGTTGGCCTTTTTTTTTGTTGGAAAGAGTTTAGAAAAACAAATAATATTAGCGAATTACAATGGGATGATGGTAGTATGTATTAGTTTAGCCCCTATTCGTAGTTGTTACAAATATGAGTAATTCAAAGATCGAAAATGAGCCACGCCAAAAATTGAACAGCAGTACAATTTAGTGGCGAACTGAAACGACCTCGTTTCAGCTTAGACTTTGCTTATCATTCTTCATGTTGAATCTACATATTCTCTTTCAATTCTTAGCTTATTTTCCCAATCTGAAAAATTAGTCATGTGGGCTCTAACCTAACTTTAAAAATCAAATAAAACACGATATTAAATAAGCGGTGGTTGTTTTTTTAGTCAATCTGTAACGATCTTGTTTATGATTCAGTTCGTTCTCTACCATGGTTCAATCTTGCGATTGAACTTCCTTCCCTATCGAGTGATCTATATCACTCGATTCCCTCATACTGAGGGACCGGTCAGTCATACAAATATCAGAATTTCAAAGATCGAAAGCAAATCACAACCTGTAGATCAGTATAGTTACATCAGAAGTAAAACTGGATTAGATGTAGGAACGGGACATTACTATTATGAGAAGATAAGGATTTTAATAGTGAAACAAGAATCCGGGACAATTACGCAAAAAGAACTTTCTGACCTCGGCAAATTAATAACTGAATCCAAAGAATATTACTCAAAATTCTATGAGTTTTAAAATTGGTCGTATTCTATTTTTGTAATAACATCGCCGTGCATAAATGCCTTTTCAAGCCCTTTGTGATTAATGTCTATTTCGGTCTCATCGCCACCGCGAGACTTCATGAAGTATTTTTGGTTTTCTCGATCTGATTTAAAAACCAGATCGTTGTCAAATTCATAGTAATAAACAATCATTGATTATCGTTTTCGTATAGTTTTTTAATCTCAGTTAAAACCAGTTTTATTACCAGGTCTCTGAATTTTACTTTGTATTTTTTTGTCTTACCAAAAAGCTGATGTTGTTACAAATATCAGAATTTCATAGATAGTAAGCAAAACTTACAAATATTATTAAGCGCTATTATTGGTAAAACTATGAGAGTTTTTTGTCAACCTAAGATTGCTTTTTAGGTTCAAAAACATAGTCACCCTTTTGGCCTGGAATTAACGCTTTGTGTTCTTTTTTCATTGTTGTAAACTCCTTTGGAATTCTGTCAAATGCCTTACATTTTCCGTATCCTAAGTAATGTATACACCCGTTGCATATGGGTTGAGGCATGACTTCTCTTTGTATGAATTTACTATCCATTGATCCTTTATTTATAATTCAGTAACAGTCTTCAGGAAGTCACCTTCTCAGCGTTATGCCGAAGCTTAACAAGTTTTATCAATTCGAGAATTGCCAACAAAACCATAGACGATGCCAGTGCTACCTGAAAATGATTCCATCCGGCCCATTGGAGGTGTAAAATTTGTTTTACAGAATCACTGACGGCAAAAAGGACGATCATGGCTATCGTGATGAAAATCAAAAGCCAAATGACACGGCTACCTTTGAGTACATACTCAATAACCGTTACGGAATTGGATAGCTTTGAAAAGATCAGAAAAATATTGCCGATCAGAAGTGCCGAGAAAGCAATCATGCGGGCTTCTTCTTCGATGTGGCCCTCGTTGATCGACATAAAAAAGGCAAGGATGGTGGTACCAAACAGCAGCAAGCCGTGAAAGACACTCATGAGGATCTGGTTTTTATTTAAAAAGGAGGCCCCAGTTCCCCGTGGCGGGCGGGACATGATGTTTTTTTCTTCTTTTTCGAATTCGAAGGCGATGGAACTTACCGGGTCGATGATCATCTCCATCAGGATGATGTGTAAGGGCAATAAAAGCAGTGGCATGGTGGTGCTGAATGCCGGTATGAGGGTAAGACCTATAATTGGTATGTGAATGGCAATGATGTACGACATAGCTTTTTGCAGGTTGTCATAAATTCTTCTGCCCATTCTGATACCGGAAACGATGGAAGCAAAATTATCGTCCAGCAGCACCAGCCTGGCTGCTTCACGAGCTACATCTGTGCCTTTGTTACCCATGGCGATGCCAATATCTGCCCTCTTGAGAGCCGGAGCGTCATTCACCCCATCGCCCGTCATGGCTACAACCTTTCCAGCTTGTTGAAACAGGGATACCAGCCTCAATTTTTGATCGGGTTGGATTCTCGCAAAAATATTGCAATGTTCGAGTCTCTTTTTTAGATCGTCATCGTTCAAAGTGTTCATCTCCTGTCCTGTAAGGATGTTGTCGCTATTGAGTCCAATCTTGCGTCCAATGGCGCCAGCTGTGAGTGAATGATCTCCAGTAATCATGTATACCTCTATACCTGCTTTTTTGCAGCTTTCTACGGCATCAGCCACTTCCGGACGGACCGGATCTTCCAGACCCATGAGTCCCAAAAATTCATATACCAGGCCCAACTGGGTATCCGGTATTTTATCGAGGGTTGTAGTGGTTTTGGCCATGCCGATGACCCGATAGCCTTCAGAAGCCATGGCTTCCATCGCCTGCTGCACCTTGACTTTTTTTTCATCTGACAGGTTGCAAATGTCAATGACGGCTTCGGGAGCTCCTTTGGCATAGCCCGTCAGGTGGCCTTTGCCTTCCTGGATCAATCGGGTGGTCAATAGCAGCTGATCACTTAATGGGTATTCTTTTATAAGCGGAAAACTTTCCACAGCAGGCATGCCCAATGCCTTGTATGCTTCCATCATCGCTTTCTCCATGGGATCGGAGGTGTGCACAGAAGACGCAAGGGCAGCACATTTAACAATTTCCGTACAAGATTTCGGATGCAAGGAAAAAGGGAGTAACTGATTGCCATCATAGATGACAGAAACAACCATTTTATTTTGGGTAATGGTTCCCGTTTTATCTGAACACAAGACAGAGGCAGAACCCAGTGCCTCAATAACCGAGGGTTGTCGCGTCAACACATTGAGTTGAGCAAGTCGCCAGGCTCCCATGGCCAGAAAAAGGGTGAACACCACTGGGAACTCTTCCGGCAGAATTGCCATGGCAGCTGCCAATCCATTCAAAACAGCTTGCAATAAATTATCCCTAACGATGTAATAAACCCCTATGATCAGCAAACAAAGGAAAATACCGATGGTGGCAATCATCCTTACAAAGGCAGCCATTTCTTTCTGTAGTAAGGTTCTGGTATCCTGCTTGACCGTCAGTCCTAAAGCGATGGCACCCATTTGGGAGCGAATGCCTGTTTTCTCGACCACTGCCAGGCCTCTTCCTTTTACCACGAGCGTACCACTGTATAATTTGATATCCTCACCCGTCTTTTTTATGGAAAATGCTTCACCAGTAAGCATGGATTCATCCATTTCCAAAGCTTCGGCTTGTATAATGCCAACGTCGGCAGCCAATCGGTCGCCTTCAGCTACACGAATTACATCGCCGGGAACGAGCTCTCTTCCCGGTATTTTGATCCAATCCCCGTTTCTGAGTGCCCACACCCTGGGTGAAGCCATTTTTTTAAGAGCGTCCAGGGCCTTCTCGCTGCGATAATGTTGATAAAAAGCGATGGCAATGAGCAAAAAAATAGTTGACACCATCACCAGGCCTTCTAATTGATCACCCATTGTCATATATAACAGTGCACAGGCAATGAGGAGTGCAAACATGGGTTCCTGCACAACTTCGAGTGCTACCTTAAGCAGACTTTTGTTCTTTTGTTCGGGCAACTCATTGTATCCGAATTCACGATTCAACCGATCCACTTCTGCATCACTCAATCCTTTGTGTGAATCCTTCATTTCAATTTGTTACTTGTCCCAATTTAAGTAATTTTTGGCAAATGTGGGATAATAAATCACAGGACAAAGAATGAGATGACACATCCAATGCCGGGAAAAATGAAAATAGAAGGAACCCAATCCACTATGTCTTTTTAGATAACAAGCGTGGAGAGATTTATTCTCCTGCGAAAATGAAGCATCCAGGTAGATCTCCCAGTGTAAAATAAGTGGGGATGCTCATCCTTTTGTCTCTCCTTTAGGAATATCCAAAACGATGCTGGCCAAAAGTCCACCCAATAAACCTCCATATAATGTGCTGTTGACCGGATTGGAGGTAATGGCGCAGGAGCCTGAGGAACAGCCAATAAAATAATAGTAGGCATAACCGGCTGCAAAGCCCAATAAAACACCTAAAACGATTATAGTCAAATTCCTTTTCTTCATGATTTAATCATAATCAGGGACCGCACAAGCCCCATCTATTTCTATTTGCGTGCGTATTCAATAGCATCCCATCAAAAGCAAAACTATAGGAAATAGCTGTACTCCAATGTAATCTATGTTACCTGACCTTTAAACCGGTATAATTTTGAGTATAAAATGAGTCTCAGGAAAACCTATAAACAGTATCTTTGGCTAAGAACTGAATATTGATGAGAATATTACAAATCGCAATTTTGACTCTCTTGACTTATTTCCCGATTTATGGTCAGGAGCGAATTACCAATTTTGGAAATGGAAGTCAAAAAGCGTATGAAATTGGACATGAATGGAACGAGGGTAAATTTATGATCTCCTTTCATCCAAGTGGTGAAGTAGAAATATATCAATTTAAAAGTTTAGAGGATAGCAGAATTCTCTTTGAGCGGAGAATTCCAACTGCCTATTTGATGGCAACTTCGGTTCGGTTCTTTGAAAATTGGATGCTATTCCAGAGCAGTACCCACCAATTTACATTTGATCTGGACAAACGACAACTGTATGAATTTGAAATTCCTGAGGGCCCCTTTGACATTGCGATGGAAAGCATGCTCCATGCAGCCGGTTCCTGTGTATTGCGCCTTAATGATGAAATCAACTCAAACAACTACTATTTTATTCTTGATTACGACCAGGGTATTGAAAGATTTCCTCCTGAATATGGCACACCTGTTTGCAGAAATGGCAATGAATATGTTTGCCATTCCTTTGATTTTGCAGGCGGTATAACAAGCTCAAAATATAACCTGGTTGACCTCAAGTCAGGTACTCAAAAATTAATGATAAAAGATTTACTCAATCAACCTGCTGTAACCTATTACGAACAGCAGTATTGGTTTATTGACGATAATACGCCTGTATCTTTTGATCCCATGAGCTTACAACTCAAAAGGTATGATAAAGTAAAACTGGTGCATACATCCACCACCAGTGTACACAGAAAGGGAGATGTATTGATAGCCATTGGGGGAGTGACCAATTATTATCAGGTCATATGTTATGACCTCAAGTCTGAAAAAATACTGAACAATCAAACCGGTTCGGCATATGGAGGTGGATTTTTAACAGAAAAAGTGATTTTTTACAAAAATTATTTCATTTGTTTTGATGCGGGCAGCCAGCTATTTCACTTTGTGTATGTCAAAGGATTGAAACGCATTTACAAGATCGGAAGAGCGTCGTGTAGGGAA
>CALJKQ010000036.1 GCA_937973565.1 uncultured Saprospiraceae bacterium
GGTAAATACTCATTCATTTACTTCTTCCAAATATGTTTTCCAACGTACGCGATTGTGATTCATGCATACCCATCGTTGCACCATGCAGGTTGGTATAGTGCAATTGTTTCTCTTGCCATTGTTCGTACAATCCATGACCAAGTTCGTGAATCAAACTTGATATCGTATCGATTGGATTATCATATCTCGTATTGATACGATAGTCGTATGCACCAATTGTCGTCATAAATGGGTGATGAACCTCACCAATCATTCATGCATCAAAATCAAAACCAACTGTCTTACTCAACTCATGCATCAGTTTTTTTGTTTCTTCTTTTGTATCAGGGTTTACTTTCCCCGGCCTTCTTGAAATTGGTACCATGCTGGGCTTCCTGGGTTTGTTTTTGTTTGTGATGTTCAACACACTTTCAAAATCAAAACTTACCTCAGAGCAAGATCCTTATGTTGAGGAGAGCTTACACCACCACGTATAATTTATAGAAATAAATAAAAAAAATAAACGATGACTATTTTTGGTGCACTCATCATTTTCGCTCTGATCGCGGTCATAGCTGTTCAGATTGGAAAGGTCAATGATTTAGCTGCTAAAATCAGAGGAGAGGAAGCGGTCATGAGGTCCAACAACGACACCCACGCGAGGTGGTTGGTGGTCTTTATGGTTGTTTTTCTTGTTGGCTGTATTTATTCTGCCTGGCATTACAGGAATATGATGCTTGGCTATGGCCCATGGGAAGCCTCATCAGAGCATGGTAAAGAAGTGGACTCACTCTTTAATATGACTTTGATTTTTACGGGAATCGTATTCGTGATTACACACATCCTTTTGTTTTGGTATGCATATAAGTATAGATTGCAGGAAGGGAGAAAGGCTACTTTTTTCGCCCACGATACAAAACTGGAATTGATATGGACGGCTATTCCTGCTGTTGTAATGGCATTTTTGGTTGCCAACGGTTTGGTGGTATGGAACAATACCATGCCGGATTTGGGTCCTGAAGATGAATTTCTTGAAATTGAGGCTACCGGTTATCAATTTGCATGGGATATCAGATATCCCGGAAAGGATGGAAAAATAGGTGACAAAGATTTCAGACTTATCAATATGTCTAACAATGCGCTGGGTCTAAACTTCAAAGATCGCGCAGCCATGGATGACGCCATATTGAGTGGCTCCGATGTCATCAAATTGCCGGTTGATTCAACCATCAGAGTGAGAATTACAGCAAAGGATGTTCTACACAACTTTTACCTTCCTCATTTCCGTGTGAAAATGGATGCGGTGCCCGGCTTGCCGACCTACTTCATTTTCAAGCCAACAAAGACTACTGCTCAGATGCGTCAGGAACTGAGTGCCTATCCTGAGTGGAATGAGCCTTATGATCCCAGCGATCCTGAAGGACCTAAGCGTTGGGAGAAATTTGATTATGAATTGGCATGCGCAGAGCTATGTGGCAAAGGACATTATTCCATGAGAAGAATCGTGGAGGTAGTTTCAAAAGAAGAGTATGATGCATGGGCTGCAGGCTTGCCTTCATTTTATAAAGCTAATGTAAGAGGTACTGATGCGGATCCATTCAAAGACCAGAAGTTGCTGGATTATGAGATTGAAGACAGGAAAGCAGAATTAGATGCTACAGTTGACCCGCTTTGGTCCAAATTGGCTACAGGCAGGGACAGCACTATAACTGAGGAAGTTTTAACCTTGAGATTAAAATATGTATTCTTCGAGACAGGGTCTAACAAATTGGATGTACTGTCGAATCATGAATTGGATTACATCGCAGCTTTGTTGAAAAAACACCCACATATCCGCCTGGAAATTGCAGGACACACTGACAATGTGGGTGATGCGGCAGCCAATCGCACGCTATCCAATGCAAGAGCAGCCAGCGTAAGAGACAGGTTGGTAAGTCAGGGTGTAGCGGCCTCCAGATTCGCAGTTAATGGTTATGGTGACTCCAAACCTTTGGATACCAACGACACGGAAGAAGGAAGGGCCAAAAACCGAAGAACAGAATTGAGAGTTATTTAATAATAAAAATACAACCCTTAATAAAATGGCAGAAGTAGGTGTAAAAACCAGGGAAGAAATCCTGATCGAGGAGCAAGGCTTCAATGATCACTTCCACGATCACCACCATGGTGACAAATACAAGTCTGGCTTTTTGAATCATTATGTGTTCTCAATGGATCACAAGGTGATTGCCAGACAGTTTTTGATCACAGGTATAGTTTGGGCTGTGATCGGGGCAGCAATGTCAATTGTGTTCAGGCTTCAGCTTGGTTTTCCGGAAGAAAGTTTGGCTTGGTTAAAGCCAATTTTGGGAAAATGGATCGTTGTTGATGCCGAAGGTGTTGGTAAACTGGCGCCGGAATTCTACTATGCGCTGGTAACTATGCACGGGACCATCATTGTGTTCTTCGTACTTACCGCCGGCCTCAGTGGAACGTTTAGTAACCTTCTTATTCCTTTGCAAATTGGAGCGAGGGATATGGCATCACCATTCCTGAATATGTTGTCATACTGGTTCTTCTTTTTGGCAGGTGTGGTAATGTTCTACTCACTGTTTTTGAGTACCGGTCCTTTTTCCGGGGGATGGGTGGCCTATCCGCCACTGAGTGCATTGCCTCAGGCATCTTCGGGCTCAGGCACAGGTATGACGCTTTGGCTTGTGAGTTTGACCTTGTTTGTAGTATCTGTGCTTCTGGGAGGTATCAACTACATTACAACCATATTGAACCTTCGTACCAAGGGTATGAGTATGTGGAGACTTCCACTTCCTATTTGGGCGTTTTTTGTAACTGCCATCCTTGGTTTGTTATCATTCCCGGTTTTGGCTTCCGGATTCTTCATGTTGATCTTCGACAGAAGTTTGGGAACAAGCTTTTACCTGAGTGATATCTTTATTGGAGGCCAGGCATTGGATAGAGTAGGGGGAAGCCCAATTTTGTTCCAGCATTTGTTCTGGTTCCTGGGACACCCAGAAGTATATATCATCATTCTTCCGGCCATGGGTATAGTATCAGAAGTATTATCTGTTCACTCAAGAAAACCCATTTTCGGATACAGAGCAATGGTATATTCTATCATGGCTATCGGATTTTTGTCCTTCATCGTGTGGGCTCACCACATGTTTATGGCGGGTGTGAATCCTTTTATCAGCAATTTCTTTGTGGTCTTTACCTTGATCATTGCGGTACCATCGGCTGTTAAAGTATTCAACTGGATCACTACATTGTATGGGGGTAGCATCAGACTTAATTCAGCATCCCTGTTTGCCATCGGTTTTGTATCCATGTTTATTTCGGGTGGTCTTACCGGTATATTCCTGGGTAACTCTGCAATCGATATTCAAATGCACGACACCTATTTTGTGGTTGCTCACTTTCACATTGTAATGGGTGTAGCTGCGTTCTTCGGAATGTTTGCAGGCGTTTACCACTGGTTCCCTAAAATGTACCAGCGATACATGAATGAAACTTTAGGTAAAATTCACTTCTGGGGTACCATGATATTGGCATATGCTATTTTCTGGCCTATGCACTACCTGGGTATGGCCGGTGTTCCAAGAAGATATTACAGCTTTGATACCTTTGATGCCTTCAAACATTTTGCTGAGATGAATAAGTTTATCACAATTGCAGCTATCCTTTCTTTCGTAATTCAGTTGCTGTTTATTGTGAACTTTTTCTACAGTATATGGAAAGGTAAAAAAGTAACCAAAAAGAATCCATACGATGCGAACACCCTTGAATGGACAACACCTATTGAGCCACTACACGGTAACTGGCCGGGTAATATTCCTGCGGTAAATCGTTGGGCATATGACTACAACAAAGATGAGCGGGAATTTGTCCCACAGTATGAGCCTTTGAAAGAAGGTGAAGTAGGGGATCATTAATGTTTGGATTTTATAAAACAGAAATTTAAAAACCACCACGTGAATCAGTCTTCCCAGACAAAGGATATCGTTGTACCCGGCTATAGCAAGTGGGCCGATTACAGTTTGCTCATCAAAACCAGATTGAGCATGACGGTGGTTTTCACTTCGCTATTGGGCTATGCCATCGCTGCAGGTGAAAATTGGCAAATCGGAAGCCTGATGCTTTTGGGCTTTGGTGGATTTTTAATAACCTCTGCTGCCAATGCCATCAATGAGGTATTGGAAAAAGACTTTGATGCCTTAATGAAGAGAACGATGGTTCGGCCTCTTGCTGCAGGCAGGATGAAAATCAGCGAAGCCGTATTGTTTGCAGGTCTTGCCTGCCTGATGGGTGTAAGCTTACTGGCCATGATCAATCCCATCACTGCCGTTATGGGGATGCTCTCTTTTGTTCTGTATGCTTTTGTTTATACACCTCTGAAGCGTTATTCAACCATAGCAGTAGCCATTGGTGCCATACCCGGAGCATTACCGGTGCTTATTGGTTGTACCGCAGCAGAAGGACAAATAACAGCATTGTCTACAGGTTTATTTGCAGTGCAATTTTTATGGCAGTTCCCCCACTTTTGGTCAATCGGCTATTTGGGATTTGAAGATTATAAAAAAGCAGGATACAAATTGCTGCCTGAAAGCGATGGAGCAATTGATAGAAACGTTGGTCTTTACGCTTTGGTTTACACCTTATTGATTTTGCCGGTGCTTGCTTACTTGTACTTTGCCGGTGAGATGAGTATGGGGCCGCTTTTTATCAATGGTATGCTTACCCTAGTTTTTGCTTATTTCAGCTTGTCGTTTTATCACAAATTCGATAGAAAGAGCGGATTGGTACTGATGTTTTCCTCTTTCTTTTATATGCCTTTGATTTTATTGATTTCATTGTTTATTAAATAATATAAGGAATGGAAGCTACCATATTCAGAAGAGAAGACGGATCGAGAAAATTAAATCCACAACTTTTTGCTTTGTGGGTAGGCATGGCCAGTATGATCATGTTGTTTGGCGCATTTACCAGTGCTTATATTGTCAAACAAGGGGCAGGCAATTGGCTTCAGTTTCCAATGCCCTGGGTGTTTTTTGTAAGTACTGCTGTGATTGTTGTGTCCAGTATTACACTGCACATGGCTTACAATGCTTTTAAAACTCAGCAATGGAGCCGCTATAAGGCTTTGGTGCTGACATCCACATTTTTGGGTATTGCCTTTATGGTATTGCAGTATGAAGGCTGGCTGGATTTATACGCCAGTGGCGTTGACCTGCGTGCCAATGTAGGAGGATCCTTTTTTTACCTCATTACAGGGGCACACGCTGCCCACGTACTGGGGGGTATTACAGTGTTGGCTATTACTTGTTTATTGGCCTTTACACTTCCATTGAAATACGCTGAGAGCCGAAGGAATAAAATAGAAATGGTTTTGCATTTCTGGCATTTTCTGGGTGGTCTCTGGATATATTTATTTGTTTTTCTAAATGTAATAAGATAATAAAAATTTACTAATGGCTTCAGAAACAGTATCATTGCACGGGGATCACGCTGCTCCTACCTGGTCAGGAGGGGCTGAGCCGTTCAAAGCCAGTTATGGCAAACTGATGATGTGGTATTTCCTTTTGTCAGATGCCTTTACTTTTGCAGGCTTTTTGATTGCTTATGGCGCATTGCGATTTAGTATGCCCACCTGGCCGGTTCCTGATTTTGTATTCAGCTCATTGCCCGGAGGTATTCATCACAAGCCTCTAATTTTTGTAACCATTATGACTTTCGTCCTGCTGGCCAGTTCCTTTACCATGGTAAGAGCGGTGCAGGAGGGTCAACAGGAAAATAAAAGAGGTGTGGTGAAATGGATGTTGTTGACCATTGTCGGAGGTTTAATGTTCCTGGGTTGTCAGGCCTGGGAATGGACAACTCTGATAGGGACAGAACATATGACCATCAAAGTAAATCCTTTTGGAACCCATACGGAGTCCGGGGTTTATTTGCAGGATGGCCACGATGTAAAGAAAGGAGATACCTTTACAGCAGGTCATTCTTATTTGATTCATCAGCACGACGGACATTTCCAGCATTTGGCATACGAAGTGACAGATGGCCCCAATAAAGGCCAAATCAAAAAACTCGAATTTGGTCCAAAGGCTTTTGGTGCTCTTTTCTTCTTTATCACAGGCTTTCACGGCTTTCACGTTTTTTCAGGGGTTGCATTTTTATTGATCATCTGTTTAAACGCAGCATCAGGCTTGTATGAAAAGAGAAAAAACAAATACGAGATGGTAGAGAAGATTGGCTTGTACTGGCACTTTGTGGATCTTGTATGGGTTTTTGTATTCCTCTTATTTTATCTATTATAATATCCTAAATCACAAATTACAATGGGACATTCTTATTCAGAATCTAAACAGATAGCAACCAAAACCATTTCGATTTTGGCTGTGATTACAATAGCGGAGGTGGTTTTTGCCCTCACAGGTAAGGGATATATCATAGATGGATTTCATATGCCGCACTGGTTGATAGGTGGCGTAATGATCATCATGAGTGTAGTTAAAGCGTATTTGATCATTTATGAATTTATGCACATGAAGTACGAAGTACCGGGTCTGGTTCGTACAGTGCTGATTCCTACCTTGCTTTTGGTTTGGGCAATCATTGCCTTTACGTACGAAGGTAGTTATTGGCAAAATTCAAGGGCGAAGGTTCGAAACTTAAAAAGCGTAGCATCTACCGAACAGGTAGAACATCACTGATAAAAATGGCGGGTTTCTTCCCGCTTTTTTTTTATCCGTTCAACAACTTTGACAACGCCAGTTTGTTTATTTTTAAGTAAGTAAGGAATGCGAAAACATTTAAACGGAATATTGCTAGTGTTTGTATTGGTGGGTCTGCCTTTTGGCTCTTACCTCTATCTCAAAAGTGGGTTTAATTTTCGCAAAAGCCTTATAGACGATCTTCGACAATCCCAACCCTTAAAGGATACACTGACGCAATCGCATCAAGCGGTCATCACCCGTGGTAAATGTACGGTAATAAGCATCAGAGGGGCAGAGCAAAATCAAATCAGCCTTTACGATCAATTCAAAGATGCCAAGGGTTTTCAATTGGTGGGAACCTTGGATACAGCCGCCATGGCGCCCTATTTGCTCAAAAGGCAAAGAACCTTGTCTGTTTCCTTGCCGCCAAATTACTTTCAATTGGACAGTGCCAAAATAGCTTCGTTTCAGGCATTGTATCCTCAAAGCCATTATTTGATTTTAGATACACTGGGCTTCGTAAGGATGCAATACCAAGAGTCAAAAGATGACTTAAAAAAAATAGCAGGTCACATAACTGTTTTACTTCCTCTTTATAAAGAATAATAAAAATCAGATGGATTCAGGTAATAACAATGTTCCTAACCAGGCTTTAGCAACAAAATTAAACAGGTTGGCTTATGTAGTATCTGCACTTGTTTTGATTTTGGTGGGTCTTATGAGAAGAGAAAAAATTGAGGTGGGGGTAGATTTTTCATTTTTACCTCCTATCCATGCCATCCTCAATACCCTTGTGGCATTGTGTTTGATCCTGGCTTTGTGGTATGTAAAACAAAAGAATATTGAAAAGCACCGGTTTTTTATTTTTGGAGCCATGACATTTTCTGCCTTGTTCCTCTTGTGTTATGTACTTTATCATTTCACGACGGTTGAAACTAAATATTGTTTCGAAGGCCCCTCGAGAACTTTATATTTTATCTTGCTGATAAGCCATATCGTGTTGGCTGGCTTGTCATTGCCTTTTATTCTTCTTACCTTCATACGAGGCTATACCAATCAGGTAGAGAAACATAAAAAAATGGCTGTGTATGTTTATCCGGTTTGGTTGTATGTAGCCATAACAGGTCCATTGTGTTACTTAATGTTGTACCCATGTTACCCATAATGCAATCTAGGTTTAAGAAATTAGCCACTGTGCTCCTAATGCTGGTGATACTGGTATTTATTTTCCAGCCAGACTTGTATGGACAGTGCCCAATGTGTAAGATGTCTGCTGAAAGCAATTTAAAGAATGGGGGCACAGAAGGGAGAGCCCTTAATGCCGGTATTTTGTATATGCTGGCCATGCCCTATCTACTGGTTGGCATCCTGGGCTATGTATGGTGGAAAAAAAGAAAAAAGGAAGAAATAGACAATTCCCCACAGCGTCCGCTTTAAGAGATATTTAACCCTTCCTCACTTGATGTTTTGGGGTAGATAGATTTAATTTTGCGTTGAACGCAAATTAACGCTATGATTCCCTGGAGATTATTTCCTTTCGTAAGGCCGTGCCTTGCCCTGATTGCCGGCATTGTATGTGAAGAAAATGATCTTTTAGCGCCAATCCCTCTCCTTCTTTTGGTTTTGATTGCATTATTGGTGGTTGGGCTCAACGATTTCCTGTATACCCAATCACTCCGTTATCCCTTTTTAGCCGGCTATTTTATCCTCTTGATTTTCTTTTCTCTGGGTTACTTTGCGCACTATGTAAGCCATTATACCAATGAATCACAGAATAAAAAAACAGCCATAAGTGGTGTTGTTTTAAATGCTGTTATCGGCGTAGTTGAAGAATATCCCAATCCCCGGAAAAATTTCAAAACCATACTTTCATCGACATGGATTTGCGATCAGGGAAGGTGTAACCAATCGGAACAAAAAATGCTGGTATCCTTTGGCAAAAACAGTGCATCCCAACTATTACCCAAACCGGGCGACAAAGTATGTGTTATTGGCAAAATTCAAAAACTGAAAACCAACACCAATCCGGCAACCTTTGACTATGCTCTTTACATGCGCAGGCAAGGCATCTGTTATCAACTCTATGCTCAGGGGCATTATTTTATTTTGGATGACCATCAACTGCCTTTACCCAAACAATGGTCGATCGATGTACGCAATCGCTGTTTGGCCATACTGGATAAATACATGAAAGGAGATGAAAGAGCAGTGGCCAAAGCCATGATCCTTGGATATAGACAAGAAGTTGACAAAGAATTGTATCAGACATTTTCTACTTCCGGTACCATGCATATTTTGGCAGTTTCCGGCATGCACCTGGCCATCATTGCCAATATTTTACTTGGATTTGTGAAAGTAATCAAACGCAAAAAGGAAGCGACGGGTTGGCTGTCATTTGTAATCGTATTGATCATTTTATGGTTTTTTTCCTTTATGACCGGTTCTGAATCTGCCATCGTGAGATCAGCGCTTATGTTTAGTTTTATTTTATTGGGTAAGACAAACAGGCACCATCAGTCGGCTTATAATGTAATGGCATTTTGTGCG
>CALJKQ010000037.1 GCA_937973565.1 uncultured Saprospiraceae bacterium
CAACGGAATCTTTTTTATCAAATTCAATTCTATATGGTCTGTTAAGGGAGTCTATTAAACGCGCAAAATCGTTTTGACTCTTTAAACAACATGTGCCTCCAAAGAATACAAAACATATAATCAATATTCTCATTTCACCAGGATTTTATACAAAGATACTTCGTTTAAAATCCAAAATATGTCTTGTGCAACACTTCTTGCTTTGATAAAGCTGTTTTATCCTGTTTGGGTTTTGATGAAAGTTTTATTAAAAACTTACTTTGGTGGCTGCTTACCCCTCAACCCTTCACAAACCTACCTCCCCCAATCTCTTTGCCTTTATCCGTTATTCTATAAAAATAAATACCCGGTATCAAAGCCGACACATTGAGTTGGTTCCAACCAAAGTACACCTTTTGAGCCAGCACCTCTCTTCCTGTAAAATCATAGATTTTTAGGCTCGCATTCTCCGGCAGGTAGTTATCTATGGTCACCACCACATCATTCTGTACAGGGTTGGGATACAGAGGAACCCTCACTGGGTTGGCTTCAGTTTTGCCATCAACAGACAACACCCCTACATGGATGTCTTTGCAGCTTGTATTGCTTCCGTTTTCATTGTCCACCGTCAGACACACCTTATAAGTGCCGCTGCTTTCAAATGTATGGATGCCTGGTTTTTTGCCTTCAAAAGTATTTCCATCTCCAAAATCCCAGTGCCATGATTCGGGACGGTAATAACTGAGATCCGTAAATTTTACCTGGCGGAAATCAGTGGTGTCACTTTCATAGCGAAACCTGGCTACCGCGTGGTTATCAATGCCCAGCGTATCTGCCATACTTCCATCTGCCGGACCCAATCTAAAATGCGGAAAATTGGGGACTGCCACATGATTGGAGGTGGGCAACATGTACTTTCTTTGCACCAAACCCGCTTCCAACCCTTCTTCATCCGGTTGCTCAATGGTGTGTAAAAAACGATTGCTGGACTCCGGTACCAGGTATATTCTGTCATCCGGTCCAAGTGCCATACAACCCAACTCGGTGTTGGCACCAATATCAAATTCATTGTACTTAAATACATAGCCATCGTAATCCCCTATCTTTTGCCTTGAGGCTTTCACATCTTGTGTCGTCACATCATACTGAAACAATTCAAAATGGTTGCTAACATACATATATTGACTCCCTGGCGAAAAGGTAAGGGTGCCTCTTAAGCGGTTATTATCGATAACATCTTTCATGGTGACATGCAAATCGCCCTTTACTCTATCAAAATCATACAATTCCACATAGATAGAATCATACGGCCACTGTATACTTTCTGCCAGCGACATTTTGCTGCCATCAGGCGAAAAATAAAGTTGACCTTGTTGATAAGGTTCTTTATCCTCTATCGGAAAATTAACACTAAATTTTTTATACAAATGGATGCCCCTTGGGTCAAAAAGGTATAGATAAATAAATTGCCTGTCAATAGACCGATTGACCAGCCACCAATCTCTTCCATTGCCATGCCTGCATGCCTGCAACATACCTTCTATAAACCTACCGGCCAGGATTGTACTATCCTTATATAAAGTATAGGCGTTCTGATAGGTGCTGTCCATAGAAATTTTCGCATGCATAAATGAATCGAAGAAAAAACTATCATTTACTATCTTTCCCAAATGATAAAAAACAGCATAAGCATCATCTCCCCCTGGCCATGGTAAAATGAGCGCGCCTTGTACAGTGTTGTATCCGGATAAAAAATCCATTCCCTGCTTCGGAAAATCTTTTAAATTGAATGCCTCCCAATAACTGCCGTATCCAATGGTATCAGCCCCTTTGACTACTTGATGAATTCCGTTTTGAACCTGCATGCCATTGGTATATAGCATTAATTTACCCCCAGCATCACAAATGCTGGCATTGGTACCTCCAAAATCAAGCGTCATCAAACTATCGTAGTAAATCCTGGGCTCACCGTTAGAAAAATCCACAATCGAATTGCCATAAGCATAGCCCTTATAATTACTTAAGTTAATTGAATTGCTACCAAAAAGCCAGATATTGTCTTCTTGCTGTGCGGAGATACAGGTCAAGCAAAGAAGAAGGGTTATGGCTAAGAGAGGTTTGAGCATGGTGCCAAAGTTAGGGAAAAAAGGGATTAAGGAGAACGGATTATGAAAAATATGTTGATGTCAACATATCAAGAGGACTGTTTTATAGGTCATTGTGAATCAAGCCACAATGGCTCCAGCCGCTATCACATCTGTCAATTGCTTGGCTATAAATGAAAAAAAAAGACGTGATCCGAATACTAACAATGAAGTAAAGCTTTTACAATTGAAATGTCTGCGTTTAACTTTTGCTGCCTGAGGTAGTAAAAAAAACAACACAAGAAATGAGTCTATTACTTTTACACCACCGCAAAAGGATAGTCTATTTCTTTCACAAGCATTTAGGTGTCTCTTCCATTTTTCTTCTGTATACCTTCTGATTAATTTGCAAAAGAACATATCTATATAATTCACTACCCTGGCCACGAAAAAGGTCTTCAATAAAACTTATTTTTCACACATTATAAATCCGTACATTATTTTATAAATACAAACTTGGGGTACATTAAGTCAAAACCATAGACTACCTCCCTTTTAGCTTTAATATCATACCCATACAAATAGAAATAATTATTCTCAACTCTTTTGTATCCGCGAAATTGAGTTTCTTTTAAAATATGTTTATAGGTATGATCATCATTTTTTAGAAGAATAATGGAGCTGCCAAGATCTAACATGAAATATTTATCGTCCAAGGATACAAATTTAAAATTAGCGTCATTTTCCACAATTAAATTAATTATTTCAGCTGGAATACTTATAGGAGACCTTTTTGTATCATAATACAATTTATTTTGCCATTTATCCCAAAATAAAAAATTGTAATGATTATCAATTATTTTGTCGCATTTAATAGTATTTAAAAAATCACCTTCAACAAGTAAATAAGTTGAATCAACTGATGAAATAAAAGTAGCAAAACCGTATAAATTGAAACCACTCAAAATTTCATATTCTTTCAAATCAAATAAAAGATTTCCGTTTTTGTCAATTACTTGAGTTTGCCCATTAGTATTTAAAATAAAATAATATTGGGGTAACTCAACGACCTTGTAGTAATTAAATATGCTGTCCTTTATTATATTACCCTGATTATCTATCATCCTATAATGATCATTCTTTACAAATTTAATGAAAGGAAATTCAACAGAGTAGTATGAATAGAGTGGCGTTATTTTTGTGTCATCTAATTTATATAAAACTGATTCTTTAGATAAAAACGAGTTGTTAATAATATTGTAATTAAAATATATATCAGGCCCAACCACCCATTTTCCCGCAGTATTGATAATACCTGCTGTATCTCTTAGTTGATTATAGGGTTCATAATATTTGTAATCCGTTGTTTTTAATTTATATAATTTTATTAGATTTGAATTTTTCAATTCTTCGGTTTTAGCAATATAACTGTCGAAATGTTTCTGCTGCTTAAATGTGCTTATTCGGCTATAAGATTCATTTATATTAAGAAATTCCAGGGTTCCCTTTTCAGAATTAATATAAGATTTGTTTTTATTATCATTAAAATGAAAGCTGCCGTTCATATCAACAAACCCTTTGCCCTTATAAAATTCAAAATTGGCCTTACTTATTTCTATAGGAGGAGTAGGCGGGGGGCTGACATCAAAGCCATATCTTATTTTTTCTTCATTTTTTTCATATGAAGTAATAATGTTATTAATAACAGGTTGTTCTTTGTTCAAATTTATAACCTGATAGGTTTCTTCTTCATGGAATTTGCCAAAATATGTAAATGGAGTGGGGCAAATTTTCTTGGTGTTTTTAAATAAATGACTATAATTAAAATCTAAAAGGATTTCCCCGGCGTAATCTATTACCCCATACTTATTGTCTTTACTAACGATGAAAGTACTATCTTCTGCAATAATGTCCAATGTAGAATAGAGAACATCTGTAACCATTGACCCATTTAAATTGAATAATAATGCATCCCTATAAATACTATGTGAATTATATTTATCATTATGCAATATGATAATGTCGTCTGCCCTCACAATACCAAGGTTTCCTTCCCGTCTATAAATCTCATTATTTCCATAAAATAAGATTGATAGTGAATCTGTGTAGGCCATAAACATCGAATCTGAAATTATAGATACCTCCCTTGTTTTATCAGAAATCAATATTTTATTTCGATATAATTTATTATTATATATAAACATCAATGGATTTGAATATGTGATTTTAACATTACAATAATTGCACGGAATTTTTGTTGTTTCTAAAATTATTGCACCGTCTTTTAATAATAAAAATTTATCGTTTTGCTCTACAGCCAAAAAAGCTGACCTCTTGTCTAACATCTTATCGAATTTTTTGAATTCTTTTGACTTTAAAGAATAGATCAATAATGGTCCATAAAATTTATCTTTATACAGATAAATATAATTTTCATCTGAGTCATAATATCTGTATTCTCCTTCTTGATGTATTGGCTCCATATTCTCATTATACAACATGATGGAGCCATCAAATTTTTCAATAAGAAAAAAATTCTGTTCTATAATAAATCCATCCTTGAAATCTATATTATTTAATCTTTCAATTCTATTGTTAATAAGATAAGACCTGTTTTCTTCATGGATTATGTAATACCTGGATTTAGAATTCCAAAAATCGTCTCTAGGACACCTACAAAATTCCCTTTCGCTTCTGAAATTACTGTATACTTCCTTGCCAGATTGTGGGCTATATATTCCAATTTTACCTTGACCATTATTAAAATATAATCCATTATTAAATCGCAAATTTCTTGCTTCAATTGCTGTCAATTTCTGGTGGCCATTTTTGTTAAAAATTTTGCGATTGTCTGCTATTATTGAGCCGTAATTATCAATTTCTATATCAAAGTACTTTGCAGGCAGTACTGTCTTCCCTTTTTTGTCTTTTACACCAAATAACCAGCTTCCTTTGCTGGTATCCCTTTCAATGGTTAATTTTAAATCTTGTGAAAAGGTCATCTCAATAAATACAGCAAATAGAATTATAATGCTTGCTATCTTTTGCATTGATCTTTTATTTTTGATTGTAGAACAGAGTAGGTGTAAGTTTCAACTATTGCACATCCACAACTAGCAATTAGTTGGTAAGAAAGCATCATCAAGTTTCTAAAGTTCCTGCAAGATATATTTTGCTTAGTCACAAATAGTTTATTTTCACTTAAAATTAAGAAGAATAAGTCTGTTCTTAAAAAGGTTTGCTTTCAAGAGCAATTCGAACTTTTATATCGTTTAGCCTGCTCTTATTTGAAATTTTCCAAATGTTATTTTGCGACTCACCTCACCACCACCACACTACCCACAATCACCTTTTCTACATTGCCATCCTGCCATACAATGTCCGCTCGCCATGTATAGGCACCTTGGGCTACTATCTGACCACCATATTTACCATCCCAGGCTTCGGTGGGGGAGCCGTTTTCATCCAGCGCGCTTGACTCCCATACTTTTTCGCCCCAGGGGGAAAAGATGGAGAGGTGGTACTTAGCCATACCTACGCCTACAGGTTTAAATACTTTTATCAGCTCGTCTGCGTGGTCGGGTACCAGGGCATTGGGGGCGTAAAAGGTTTTGATCCATTCGGGCTCGATGGTTTTGGCAATGCTGTCGGTACAAGTGTAGAGACCGCTGTTGTGGTTATAGGCGTAGAGCACTACACGGATGGGGCGATTGATATCGTATTCGTGCATAGGGTTGAGGGAGTCGGAGGTGGAGTCGTCTCCAAAATGCCAGAGGAGGTCTGTAAAGTCCCGGGTCAGGTGCCTGAACTGGACTTCACCTTTAATGGCGTTGTTGTAACCGGTGGTATAATCAAAATCGGCGGTAGGCTTGGTGTAGACTGTGATAGGCACAGCGGTATCCAGGGTATCCTGACACAAGGAGTTGTAGATAGCAATAAGACGAATGTGGTATTGGCCGGCTTCATTAAAGATAACTACTGGAGAGTTTGTGTTGGTATTGCCTTTGCCGTCAATGGTCCAGGTATAGGCCTTTGCGTGCTGGCTTAGGTTTTCGATGATCACTTCTTCTCTTTCACAGGCCTGAGTTGCCACACTGAAGTCGGCTATGGGCTGGTGGTAGATGTTTACCTGGTTTTGCGCCGTGTCTTTGCAATAAAATTCATTTTCTACCAGCAGGATGATGTTGTAGGTTTTGTCTTCGGTAAAGGTATAATCAAAGTTTAGATCCTGTGAAGCCGGAGCACCATTGATCAACCACTGGGCATCGTTGTAAAAGGTGGTCTGATTGGTAAAGACCACATGCATGGGCACACCACATTCTTTGTCTTTGGCAAAATCAAAATCGGCAACCGGTTTGGGGTGGACGGTGATCTCCCGGGACAGAGTATCCTGTGGACAGCCATTGTCGTTGATGGCAACCAGGCTGGCCGTGTAGCTACCGTGGCTTGTGTAAACATACGATGTATCTTTGTTTACAGAACTTACTCCATTGCCAAAATACCAGATGTAGCGGTCGCTATGCAATGAATTGTTTTGAAAACTTACCCGCAGGTCTTCACAGCCGCTGGCATTGTCCACCGCAAAGTCGGCCTTGGGTGAGGGCAGAATGTTGATGTTTTTCACTACCGTGTCTTTGCAGTTGCGGTCAGAAGTAGCCGTCAATTCAATGTCAAAGCTGCCAAAGGTTGTGGGCCAAAATCGATTGTGGATGACCGTATCTACCTGGTTTTGAAATTTCCACACATAGCCGGCTGCACCGGAGGAGGTGTTATACACAACCAGTGAGTCGTATCCCAAACAATATTTTTTGTCCTCAAAGGTAAAATCGGCTATCGGCTTGGGGTGAATGATGACATTGACCACGGCGGTATCGGTAAAACAATTATTTTCATCGTACACGGTGAGACTTACCACAAAGGTGCCGCTCTTTTCAAAGGTGTGCCTTGGATCTTTATCAGTAGCGATGCCACTGCCATCTCCAAAATCCCATTGGTACAATAAGCCATTCTGACTTTGATTGATGAACTGGATGGGAAGAGGCTGGCAGCCATTGAAGGTCTCCGCAGTAAATGAGGAGGTTGGCTTACCTACAATTTTGATTTGTTGGCTGGTGCTGTAATCACAGTTATTAATCAGCGACCACCCGGTAAGGGTGATGGTGTAGATGCCCGGAGTTTTATACACATGTTGAGGATTGCTTTCATTGGAAAAGCTACCATCTCCAAAGTCCCAGTAACTGCCTGCAAGATTGGGGGAGGTATTGGTGATGTCAACGGTATCGTTCATACAAGCAAAATCTGGAATGTCGAAACTAAGCAGGGGTGCGGCAATCACATCCACATAAGCACTGTCCGCATGCACACCACAGTTGGCAGCATAGAGCAGGATTTTGTAACGACCACTTTCCTCAAATCGAATAACGGCAGTATCCCCGGATATGCCGGCGACCTTTCCCGTGGGTGATACAATCTGCCAGGTATTGGTGGCACCCGGTGTGCTGTAGGCCAAAAAGGTAAGACTGTCGTACTGACAGACATCGTTTTGGGGCGATTCAATAAAGGCCCTGACATTGGGCGGAAATACTTTTACCCATCGGTCCAGCGTGTCTGATCCACACTCGTTTTGGGCAATGAGCCGGATCTTGTATTGTGTAATGGTCGTATCATTGGTGGTGTACGTTTGTGCCGGTGGCAGGCTGTCTGTGGAGGTAATGCCATTGCCCATATCCCATAAAAAAGAGGTGGGCCTGCCTTTGGTGGTATTACTAAAACTTACGCGGTGAGGAGAACAACCCTCCGGTTTGTCCATACCATAATCAACCCTGGGATAAGGCCTCACGGTAAAGGTATCGCTGACTGAAACTGTGCCACATTCATTGGTCGTATACAATGTGAGTGTATAGTGTTTGACATCCTGCAAACTGTCTATGGTAATAGGGCCAAAATTTTGCGTGTCGTATCGTTTTCCGTTGAGAATCCAATATGAGGTAAAGGCCCCGTCTGCACTGCTGAGGTTAAGGGCACTTACAGTAAAGGGAGCGCAGGCAATTGCGGGCAATATAAGGTTGGAGCCAACGGTGGGTTTGGTGGTCACACGAATCGTTTGCGAATAGGTGTTGGGGCAGCCGTTGAAATTCTTTAGGGTCAGGGTAACGGTATAGTTGTTTTTGGTGGCATAACTTTGGTTGACGATCGGATCGAGATTGGAAGTATTGCCGTTACCAAAATTCCAGCGCACGGTTGCAGGATCGTAACTGCCAATAGGCGTGGTATTGGTAAACATGATGGTTTCTCCAATGCAGTTGGTACTGTCTTTTACAAATACAGGCTGAGGCAGGGAGTGAATGGTGATTTTTTTCTCCTTGCATGCTTGACAGTTGCTAATCGCGTTGTCATTGACACAATACTGATAGGTATAAGTGGTATCCGATTTAAGCTGGGTGAGGTCGATGATGCCAAAGCTGGGTTGGACACCTTGCCCGCTCCAGCTGCCATTACCCGGACTGGCAGTAAGTGCTAAAGTAGAGGGCCCATAACAAAAAGCAGTATCGGCCCCAACATCGAGATTATTGGCCGGGTCGTTGATTTTGATGCTGACGCTGCCGCTTACCTCACAGGAAGTGCCTTTCTCAAAAACGTAGTTATACATCTTAACACCTCCTTTGGCCACATTAAGATTGATTACACCCGTGATGGGATTCACACCCGGACCAGTCCAGGTACCCCCTGAGGGTGAAGCCGTCAATTGGAAGGTACCGTCGTTGATGCACAGGGTATCATTGGGTGGCATCGACAAAGTTGTTTTGGCTATGATGTGGATGCGGCCGGTGTCGCTCACTGTGCATTCGCCCTGTTGGTGAATTGCTTCTACAAAATAGGGGCCGGGGCTGAGTCCGGAGAGGTTGTAGTTGTTGGGCACAGCCATGTTGTTGATAAAAAATTGGGTGTTGGTGCTGTAAGGTATAACTGTATCTACCAGTTCACTGGTGAGCAGGATGGGGCCGCCGTCAGCACAAAAGGTGGAAGAGTCTTTGAGGGAGAAGGCGGGTAGGGCCTGGATGTTGATGTTTACTTCTTTGGTAATGGTGCAGCCATTTTGATCGGTGCGGTCATAAAAGATTTTAAACAAACCTACACCCGATGAATCCGGGTTAAACAAATTGGGTTGCGTTAAATA
>CALJKQ010000038.1 GCA_937973565.1 uncultured Saprospiraceae bacterium
GAGATCAGATCTGGTGACTGGAGTTCAGACGTGTGCTCTTCCGATCTGCTTACAGTCACTGGCAGTGGTTTTAATCTTGCTATTTGGCAAGCAAAACATCAATGCACAAATCGACTTTGTAGTCAACAGTGCTTCTTTTAGTCCATCTGTCATACAGGTAGGAGAAACTTCTTTGCTGACAGCCCATATTTCCATTAATCCTACCAACATGGTGGGTGGTGGATCATTGGCACCCGGTTGTCTTGAAGTGGTTATATCAATGCCTGCTTCGGATCAATATGTACCAGAGAATGGAGCTATGGCGGTTTCTGCGATGGGACTGGGAGGATCTTTCAACTGGACCTACAGTGCCATCGACAATTCTTTGTATGGTTACAACAATGTCGTTTTAAATGCGGGAGCAAATGGTGATATTCTTGTAACAGTAGTAGGGCAGACTGTCACCAATGTGGCAGCTATCACAACGGTTAATGCCAATGATTTCAACAATTGCACCAATACCAACGATGGAAGTAATGATGCTCAAACAACAAGTTTGACCATTGATCATTCTGTGGAATTGGAGTGTAAAACCGATACGGTATTTTTCTATGATGTAACCTCAATGGGTATTGTGATCAGAGCTACAGAGTTGTACAATTCAGTATCTACCACTCCTGCCTGTGAACCCCTTTCATTCTTTTTGTATGATAGCACCAGACGCGAACCCGATTCACTGGTGTATGGATTAAATGATTTGTTTGACCCACCCACCTGCATTGTACTTACGGCAAAGGACGATTGTGGGGATAGTCTCAATTGTAAAATTCTAATTAGTATACAAGACACTCTGCCTCCGCAGCTATATTGTCCGCTGCCGGATACGGTATGTGATTTGTCTTCAGTGCCTGCTCCTTTTGGCAGCATTGCTGAGTTTGAAGCTGCAGGTGGTGATTTGAGTGATGAAACATTCAGTGTATTTGTTCCTGAATCATTTTTTTCATGGATAGGAGATGATACCACAACGGTAGGCTGCAATAGAACCATTGCCCGCAGATACAGACTCGAAGATTGGTTTGGCAATGCAGATACCTGTACGCAGTTTTTTGTTGTCAAAGATGCAAATGGGCTCAATTGTGGTCCGGCGATCTCTGTGAATACCAGTCCGGGACTTTGTACCGGCACTACATTCCTTCCTATTTCATTAAACAGCAATTGTGAAATAGATACTTTCTACAACAATGCTCCGCTCAACAATACCTATCCATTGGGAACTACGTTGGTAAAATTCACACTTATCACGGCTTGCAATGACACATTTACCTGCACCAAACAAGTAATTGTGATCGATAGTATACCACCGGTATTGAGGTGTCCGATGAATGTGACAGTAGAATGTACGGCACCGGCAGCTGCTGCCAACTACACCCAATTTACCAATCAGGGTGGCTTGGCCACTGACAATTGTGCCATCAATCCGACCAGTGTTACTTTTATCGACAGTCCGGCAACAGGCAATTGTCCAAGAACAATGGTGCGTACTTATTTTGTCAGCGATCAGAGTGGCAATGCCGCCAGCTGTCAACAAAATATTACACTCAATGATACTACACCTCCAAACCTTGCTGACCCGGCGGATGTGACAGTGGGAACCGACAATGGTGTTTGTCAGGCTGTGGTAAACATTCTTAATCCTGTAGTAACGGATAATTGTGCCATGGGCACGAACCTGGTAAGAAATCCTGCGGGCAATGTTTTCCAGGTAGGTTCAACCCTTATTACCTGGACAGCAACAGATGCATGTGGCAATACCTCCACTCAAACACAACAAATTACGGTAGTGGATGATGAGTCACCCAATCTTGTATGCAAAGGCCCCCTTGATGTGAACCTGAGTTATGGAGACAACTATAAAACAGCACTCTCTCTGGTTCAAAGTACTTCAGACAACTGTCCTTCCAATTTGACCATAAAGGCCAGAAGGATGGAGACTGTTTGTGCTGCCAATGCAACACAGTGGTTGGATACCGTTAGATTCTGTTGTGCAGACGTAAATCTCACAAGACAAGTAATGGTCAGGGTTACAGATGCGGCAGGCAATTCAAGCACTTGTATGGTGGCCATAACCGTAAAAGATAAATTGAAGCCGGTTTTGGAAGAACCTCTTCCCAATATAACCATCAGCTGTGATTACAATATCAACCTGGCTGATCTCGAAGAATTTGGAACCATAGTATTTAATGTCAATGATCGATCAGAGATAGAAATAAACGATCCGCTTTTTGTGGGACCCAAATACGACGGTTGGGTAAATGACAACTGTCCGGGCAGCCTTGTGCTCAATGAACTGGCGCCTTTGGATCAAAGAGGCCCGCACAACAATGGCAACATCATCAGGAGATTTGTTGTAACGGACGGTGGAGGCAACTCTCTGGAAATCCAGCAGATCATTACCATAGTTGATGCAGATCCACTTACCATTGACGATATACACTGGCCGGCTGATACCAGTTATACCGATTGCACATCGATCCCACCGGACACTTCACTTACAGGTAGTCCTGTGATTGATTACGATGATATTTGTACCATTCCTGCCGCTTCGTTTAAAGATCAGGTTTTTGATGATCCCACTTCCGGTTGTGTATATATTAGAAGAAAATGGAAGGTAATAGACTGGGCGCAATACGTACCCAATACAACTACCGGAGTATGGGAGCATGTTCAAAACATACATTTGATCAATAATGTAAAACCGGTGTTTACCTCGTCTTGTGCAGACAGGACAGTTTGTGCAGTGAATGCAGAATGCGATGCGGTTGTAAAAATTGGTGCACATGCCACAGACGATTGCACAAAGGCAGCTGATCTGGTTTATGATTATAAAATAGATGTAGGCAACAACGGAAGTCAGGACTATGCAGCCGAAGACGATAGCTTTGCCATCAGAATGCCAAGAGGAATCCACAAAATTACCTGGAGGGTTGAAGACAGATGTGGCAATTTCACCGATTGTTCGTACCTGGTTACGGTTAAAGAATGTAAGGCACCTACACCTGTTTGTCTGTTTGGCCTGTCTACCAACCTGGAAGACAACGGTACAGGCGGCACAGCGGTGGTATGGGCCAAGGATTTTAATAATCACAGTTATGATAATTGTACGCCGGAATCACAACTTAAATATTCTTTTTCCAGCAATGTAAACAATACAAGCTTTACCCTGACCTGTGCCAATATAGGAAACTACAATCTAAGCATGTGGGTTACAGACAATGATGGCAACCAGGCTAAATGCAACACCTTTATTAAGGTCACTGATAACAAAGATCTTTGTCCTAATAATACAGGAGGCAACATTCCTGGTTTGTCTGTGGCAGGCAGAATTACTACCGAAGAGCAAGCCATGGTAAAAGGTGTAATGGTAAATCTTATTGATCCGGTGAATACCATGCAGGATGAAACCGATGAAACAGGTAACTTTTTAATTGAAAATGTAGCCGAGGCCCATGATTATCAATTGAAGCCGGAGAAAAATGACGATTGGCCAAATGGAATTTCTACGATAGATCTTGTGATGATTCAAAGACACATCCTGGGTTCTGCCAAATTGGCTTCTCCTTATAAAATCATTGCGTCGGATGCCAACAACGATCAACGCATCACTGCATCTGATTTAGTGGCATTAAGGAAAATCATCCTTGGGTTGGAAACTTCGATTGCAGGAAATACTTCATGGCGATTTGTTCCTAAGTCATTTGTCTTCTCTGATCCCACACAGCCTTGGCCATTTGAAGAATACATGGACCTGAATCAAATGGATGTCAATATGCTCAACAATGATTTTGTTGCCATAAAAACAGGTGATGTGAATGGTACAGTAAGCAATGTGGCGGGAACGATTGCATCTTCCAGAAGCAAAGAATACAGCGATCTGGTCATTAAAGACCAATATTTTGAAGCAGGAAGATTTGTGAATGTACCTGTTTACCTGGATCAGGAAACCAACATGCTGGCATTGCAGACAGGATTTCAGCTGGACAACAAAACGGTGGAATTTGCAGGCATCCTCGAAGAAGGAATTGCATTGGCTAAAGATGAATACAGGTACGATGTACAGACAGGTAGGCTTTACATAGCACACGTTGAATCGAGGACCCAGCAATTGAGAGCGGGAGCGGTTTTATTTACCCTTCAGCTCAAAACCATCGAAAGTGGAAAATTGTCGAAAGCAGTTGGGCTTGGTATTCCTGAATTTGAAGATTACATCGTTGATGGCCAGGTTAAACAGAGCTATCTCAACCTTCGTATTCATGACGAAATGGAAGCTTTAACGGTAAATCAAAATACACCTAATCCATTTGCAGAATATACAGAGGTTAAATTTTTTATAGCAGATGAAGGAAAAGTGGAAATAGCCATCTATGACAACTCAGGAATACTTATCTATAACCAGGTAAGGCACTGCAGCGCAGGGGTAAACCAGTTGCGTATTGACCGTGAGCAATTGGGTGATAAAAGAGGCGTTTTCTTCCTACACATTGCCACAGGAGAGAGAAAAGAAATTAAAAAACTCCTTCGACTTAACTGATAACAACTACCATCCTAGATAAAACCGATTTGAGAGTGATAGGCCGGACATGTTCCGGCCTTTCTTTTTTTACGGAAAAGGGGTATTTTTGGGAAAAAATTGAATATGTCATATACTGCATTGCTTTTTTCGTTGCTTCTGATCTTTTCGCCTGTACAATCGGATGAAGAAATCAAAGCCCTATTGCAGCAAAAGCTGGTTGCTTATGAAGCTGCCATAAAAAGCAAGGATATTGAAGGACTGCTGGATATGTTTGGCCCTGACGGCGCTTATGGCAATGCAAAGACACGACATGAAATCAGAATGGGCCTAACCTCGTATTTAAGAAATGAGATCATTGACTTTTCCATGTTTACAGACAAAATTTCCGTTACACCTTCTTTAGCGAACCATATGGGTAAATTTAATCAGGAACTGATTATGAATGGTTTTAAAAAGAAGAACAACGGTAAGTTTCGAATTGTATGGTACAAATATGCGGATGGGTGGAAAATTCAATATTTAAGCATGGAGCCTGATACATCCAATTAATTCCTTGTGCTGTTGTTTTTCACGACCATTCAGCCGGTTTTCCCAATCAAGCCCATCAATTTTTCTATCTTTATCTTACACAATCATCGTATGAGATCATTTATTGCCTTTGTGGTTTTCTGTGGCTTATTGCTTTCCTGCAAGCAATTGAGAAAAGTGGAAACGTCTCCATTAAAGTTTGAACCAGCAGAAACCTTGTTCCTGGCCAAACATTTTCCAGACAAAACTCCGGATTACCAGGCCATGGAAGCCGCCCATCGTTCAGCCCTGATAAAAATGCAGGCCGGCCAAAGGACAGACGGAAGCTGGAAGCTGGAAGGACCTGCCAATATAGGTGCGCGTATCAATACGATTGCGATGCATCCTACTGATAAAGATATCCTGTACGTCGGTTTTGCAGACGGGGGTCTATGGAAAACCACCAATGGAGGACGAGATTGGTCGCCTATTTTTGACAATCAGATATGGCAAAGCATAGGAAGTATTTGTATTGACCCGGTCAATCCGAATGTTATATATGTAGGTACAGGAGATCCCAATGTATCCGGCTACCCTCGTGCCGGTGGTGGTTTGTATAAGAGTACAGACGCCGGATCTACCTGGAAATACATGGGTCTGGATGAGACCCGAATCATATCCAGAATTTTGGTTCATAAAAATGCCCCCAATACAGTCTATGCAGCTGCCATGGGTGCACCGTTTTTTAAACATAATGATAAGGGAGTATATAAAAGTACAGATGGCGGCATTACATGGAATCAGTCATTATTGATCAATGACAGTACGGGTGTTTCCGAAATTATCATCCACCCGGAAAACGAACAAATCCTTTATGCTGTAGGATGGAACAGGGTTCGCAATTATAAAAAATCATTGGTTTCGGGACCCGATGCCAGGGTTTACAAAACAATCGATGGCGGCAAGAATTGGCAGATTTTATCCAATGGGTTGCCACAGGGAAGTTTTACCAGAATGGGCATTTGTCTGGCCGAAAGCGATCCGGATGTTGTGTATGTTCAATACACCAATGCACAGACTTTGAATCTGGAATCCATTTACAAGTCTACAGATGGTGGCAATAGTTTTCAACTGCATACACAAGGTACAGAAAACGGATTGCCGGGAAGTGCGCTTGGCGGATTTGGCTGGTATTTTGGAAAAATAAGGGTCAATCCAACCAATCCCAATGACATATTTCTGTTGGGTGTGGGACTTTATCGTTACTATCCTGATGAAGGTGCCTGGAAAACGGTTTTGGACGACAACTCCGAGAACAATCCCCATGCAGATAAACATGATCTGATTTTCAGAGATGATGAGATGTACCTGGCAACCGATGGCGGTTTGTACAAAGGACAGCTATATGGCAATCCTGCCTGGCAGGATATTGAAAACATTCCCACCACACAGTTTTACAGAACCGCTGTAAATCCGCACGAACCTGAATTTTTTTATGGAGGAGCTCAGGACAATGGCACTTCTGTGGGCAATGCAGAAGCCTTAAATGAATGGCAAAGGATTTGGGGAGGCGATGGCTTCCAAATGGCCTTCAGACCCGATGATCCCAACGTAATGTACGTTGAAACACAGAACGGAAACATTGCTGTTACCCCAGACGGGGGAAATACCTGGGATGGGGCAACGGATGGCTTGTCTGGTAGCAGGCATTGGGATATGCAGTACATCATAAGCCAACACAATCCGGATGTACTGTACACAGGTACCGATAAATTTTATCAATCTACCAGCGGTATTTTCCCGCAATGGCAGGCCATCAGTGGCGACCTCGTGGACTATTCTTCAGATGCATTAATCCATCAGTTTACCACATTGGCTGAATCTCCGCTGGATCCCGGGGTTCTGTATTGTGGCACCAGTGATGCCATGGTGTGGAACAGTATCGATGGAGGACTTACATGGAACCGTATTACCAATGGTCTGCCTGTTAAGTACATTTCTTCCATTAAAGCCTCACCAGCTTCGATTTCCACCGTATATGTATCTCAGACCGGCTATAAGGCCAATGACAATACCCCTCACTTGTTTCGCAGTGATGACTATGGATCCACATGGGTTTCCGTAGCCGGCAACTTACCTCCTTATGCCATCAACGATGTATTAATCCTTCCCAATGGCAACGACAATGTATTATTTGCGGCCACAGATGGAGGAGTTTACATCACTACCAATGGAGGAGACCAATGGGAAAGACTGGGGAATAATATGCCGCTGATCCCTGTGTTTGATATGGATTATGATGGTCAAAACAATAAGTTGGTAGCAGCCACTTTTGCCAGAGGCATTCAAAGTTTTTCTCTGGATCAGATTGGTGTTGGTCTGGAGACCGGCGTAAAAGAAACCACTTCAATTTGGGCAGTAACGCCTACCCTTGTGAAAGATAAGATAGAGCTGAAAGGCAATTTTCCCAATGTGATTGATATCTGGAATATTCAGGGAAACAGGGTTGGCCATTATCAAAATGAAAGCAGCATCGATTTGGCACACCTAAAAACAGGAATCTATTTTGTAAAGGGAGGAGCCGCTACCTTCAAGATTGTGAAAATCTGATTCAGAAGCACAGACAAAAGGTATTATTTCCATCTAATTCCATTTAGTTCTCTGATGTAGTCTTCTTTCGGTACCAAAATCCTATTTTTGCATCTAAATCAGGAATTTACAAAGTGAGAGTATTGAAATTTGGAGGATCTTCAGTAGGTACTCCCGAGAGAATAAAGGGTATCATCAGCATCCTCAAGCCGCGCATCGAAGGGGAGGAAGAAATGGCATTGGTCTTTTCAGCTTTCAGCGGCGTTACCGATAGCCTGATATCCATGAGTGAGCAGGCGGCAACAGGAAAAGATGCATTTTATAGGCAATTCCACCATTTTGTTGCCAGACACGTTGAAGCCGCAGAGACTTTGCTGGGAGCAGAGGGTTATGCATCCATTAAAAATGAGTTGGATGAAACCCACAACAATCTTCTGAATTTACTGAAGGGTATCAATCTTGTAATGGAAGTGACGCCCCGTACCATGGACTATGTTTTGAGTTTTGGCGAGCGGAATTCCAATTTTATCATTGCAAAGGCGATTGAAAAAGAAGGGTATAAAGTCAGCTATTTGGATGCGAGAAAGATCATTAAAACAAACAAAGAATTTGGAGCTGCAAAAGTCAATTTTGGCATTACCGATGGACTGATAAGAGATCACTTTCATACCCATAAAGGGACCATCCAGGTAGTAACCGGCTTTATCGCTTCTGATGTCGGTGGACTCACTACCACTTTGGGAAGAGGAGGCTCTGATTATACAGCGGCCATCCTGGCGGGAGCATTGCAGGCGGAAGCATTGGAAATCTGGACAGATGTAGACGGCGTATTGACCTGTGATCCCCGAAAAGTAAAAAAGGCCTTTACGCTGCCCTCATTAAGTTATGCGGAAGCGATGGAAATGTCTCATTTTGGAGCCAAAGTCATCTATCCGCCTACCATCCAACCGGCGTTGCAAAAGGGGATTCCCATCTATATAAAAAACACCTTTAACCCCGGATTTGAAGGAACCCACATTGACAAGGAAGCGGATCCAAATTTTAAATCGGTTATAAAAGGCATAACCTCACTTGGGAACATTGCTTTGTTGAGACTGCAGGGTAGCGGACTGGTAGGGGTACCGGGTGTTTCTGCAAGGCTGTTTGGTGCACTGGGACAGGCTAAAATCAACATAATTTTGATCTCTCAGGCTTCTTCAGAGCATAGCATATGTTTTGCGGTTTCACAGGGAGATGCCCAAAAAGCCAGCCAGGCCTTACGGGAAGAGTTTCAAAAGGAAATGGAAGCAGGGCTTATTGATGAGCCACAACTTGAAAAAGATAAATGTGTACTCGCTGTAGTAGGAGAAGGGATGAAACATGTGCCGGGTGTCGCCGGTAAATTGTTTGAAGCATTGGGTAAAAACGGCATCAATATCACGGCCATAGCCCAGGGTTCTTCCGAACTCAATATTAGTTTTGTGATCGATAAAAAGGATGAAGCCAAGGCTTTAAATATGATACACGACTCCTTCTTTTTATCCGACAACCGAAGGGTCAATTTGTTCATCGTAGGTACCGGCTTGATTGGAACTGCATTTTTAGAGCAGCTGGCTATTCAAAAGCAACAACTTATCGATCGCTTCAAATTGGAATTGAATGTTACCGGGCTTTCCAACTCACGGAAAATGATATTGGACGAAAATGGCATTGATTTGAAAGACTGGAAACAAAAGTTGGAAAACAGCGGGGTAGAAGCAGACATTGTAAACTTTGTGGAAAGCATGAAGGAAATGAATCTTTCCAATAGTGTTTTCATTGACAATACGGCTGATGGCAGCATACCGCTGCATTACGCTCATATATTATCATCCAATATATCTCTGGTAACACCCAATAAAATTGCCACTTCGGCAAGTAATGATGAGTACAGGAGACTTAAAAAGTTGGCAGCAGACAGGAAAATATTTTTTAAATATGAAACCAATGTAGGTGCCGGCCTGCCCGTTATTTCTACGATACAAAATCTTATCAACAGTGGCGACAGGATTTTGAAAATTCAGGCCGTAATGTCGGGCTCAATTTCCTTTATATTCAACAATTATAAAAGTGATTCACGATTCAGCGATCTGGTAATAAAAGCACGTGATATGGGCTACACAGAACCCGATCCCAGAGAAGATCTGAGCGGTGCCGATGTCAGGCGAAAAATTATTATCCTCACACGCGAAAGTGGATATGATATTGAATCGGAAGATGTAGCACTGGATGCGGTTTTGCCTGCTCAGCTGATGGATGCTCCTGATGTAACAACTTTTTTGCAGCAGCTTCCGGACTTTGATGAGGTGATCAGAAAAAGGGCCCAGCAGGCAGCTGCAGCCGGAAATGTATTGCGTTATATTGGCACAATGGAAGAAGGCAAGGCAAAAATATCGATTGAGGAGGTAGGACCGGAAAGCCCTTTTTACAGCCTGGATGGCA
>CALJKQ010000039.1 GCA_937973565.1 uncultured Saprospiraceae bacterium
TTGGGTATAACCACGGGAGAATCATCGTTGTACATTTCAATAAAAACCGTGGCACCGGCTTCTTTAGCAATGGCTTTTCGGATTGCTTTTTTAACCGGTAGAAATAGTCTGCCGTCACCCATGGGCATGAGGTTGTATTGTTCGATGGGAAAACCGTCTATGCTCCCTTTAACCCTAATCATGCCAAATATACTTTTTGAAGGTGTCAATGATGACGGAAGCGCCGCATAGGTCCATCCCCCTTTGCCCGGGATTTTTTCAAGCTTTACTTTGCCTTCAAACAATTTTTTCATGACGCAAAATAAAAAATATGTCAGTTACGCTTAAAGAGAAAAGCTAATTTTGCCCAAAAAAGAATGGCGCCATTTGAATTGATAGAAGCAACACAAAATGATACAGCTCTTATTTCCAGATTGGGACACGAGATCTGGCGCCAGGTATATCCTCCTATTATTGGAGAAGAACAGGTCGAATACATGTTAGAGAGCATGTATAATACAGAAGCATTAAACCACCAAATTACGCAACAAGGGCACCTGTTCTTTATTGCTTATTTGGATGGCGAGGCCATTGGCTTTGTATCCTGTTCATATCACCATGGGGTTGAACACAACAGAACGCGCATTCATAAACTGTATTTATATCCTTCCGTTCAAGGCAAAGGGTTGGGTGCCAAAATGGTAAACCACATCGAAGCATTGTCAAAAGAACAGGGAGATACTGCTTTGGAACTCAATGTAAACAAATATAACCCTGCTCTACACTTTTACCAAAAAACAGGTTTTGCCATAGAAAGTGAAGTTGTGCTGGACATCGGAAAGGGTTATGTGATGGATGATTATGTAATGGTCAAATTTCACCCATAAAAAAAAATTGGGCAACTCAAAAGCTGCCCAATCGGAAAAAGTGAGTCAAAGTAATTTACCTGATAATGTAAAGGGGTTTTACTGAGGTAGTAGCATCCTGGTTTGTAATCTTAACCATGTAAACACCATTATTGACATCCTTTATATCAAAATCCTCACCTGTTGTGTGCCATGTCTTGATCGATTGTCCTGTAGCGGAAAACAAATCTACTCTGGCTACATTGTTGGCATGGATCAAGTGGAAGGTGGAGGCAGCCGGATTTGGTGCCACAAACCAATCGCGTGCATCCTCCAAATTTTCGGTGCCTGTAGTAATCTTATCCTCTATATCGAGCGACAATAAATAAGTTGGGTGGTTACTGGCGGACCTGAGTTTATTGTGATCTTCGACACCCAGGTAAATAAGGTCACTGAGGATGGCATTGTTTTTGACTAAAAACTTGAGATTGAAGACAGGGCTGTTTTTGGCAATATAGAATCCACCATTTTTAGCCACCTGATCACTGGCCAACCAGGAATACACCCAACGATCGCCATGATCCTTCAAAGTCTCCGTACCAAAGCTGCCCAACTCTGAAAATATCAAATTATAGTCCAGCTTATCCGATTTCAAAAATTCAACTTGCAAAGCGGTTGCATAAAAATCCCTGTCAGCATTCAAGTCGAGTGTCAGGATTTCACCTGCATTAACAACATCGTCTTTACAAACCAATTTCGCGGTCTGGTAACCACTGGTTGAGGAACTATTGTCATCATTGAGATCGCCCAATTTGACAGCTTTAAAAAGATAACTATTGAGCGGAGAGGTGATATCTGCCTGCTCCTGTAAAGGAAGTGAGTAGTTAAACTCGAATACAGGAAGGTAGAAAAAACGCCAAACCTTGCTCAAGGTAGTCTGGTCTCCCGTAATGAGTTTTAAAATGGTGACCAAATCGAAAGAAGAAACGTTGCCATCCAAATTGACATCAGCGGCCAATTTTTGAAAATCGTTTAACGGCTGAATACCTAGTAAATGATCCAATAAAATAGATGCGTCTTCTATATCAATTCCCTCTTTAGCATCGTCGGATTTACTGGGGGTAACAATGGCTTGTGACATATCAAACGGAAAAATGGTGCAAACATCTCCGGAAGTAAAAACATTGGTTTGTAATTGCACATTTTCCACGGCATGTCCATTTAAGGATTTAATGCAAACAGTTCTTTCATTGTTGTTGATATCCGCCATAACGGTAATATTCTGCGTGTAGGAATAGGTTTCTAATGTACCAAAATCCAAAATGTTCCATTGCCTTTCTACCAATAAAACACTATCATTCACCGGAAAGTAGGTATCCATCAAGCTAACAGAATAATTGTTGCAAGTACCTGAAATCTCCGGTCTGATATTTTTGGGATGAACCTCCGGATTTTGTTCCAGATCATGAGGGGCAATCAAAGCAGAATGCACGGTAAAATCTGCCGGCCATTCTACAGCGTCTTCATTGGTGTGTCCGCCATCACAATCTGTGAAAGGTGTATTCCAGGGATTTGTATCACATATGAAGCATTGGCCTGTCAGGTTTTTTTCCAAAAGGATGGATTGAACATAATTTACTACCTTTCCGGTAAGCCAATTAAGTGCCGTCCATGTTCTGATTATTTTTAATTTGTTGGTTGTAGGTATTGTCTGATCGGTGTAAGTGTACTGAATTCTGGAGCATTCATTTTCCATGATGACCGGTTCTACATTTGACTGCGCAATGCCCAATACAGCTTTGAGAACGAAGGGTGCCGGATATTCTGCTACCACTTTGCTATAGGGTCCCACGATATCACATGGCCATTCGATGTTGTCATCTGCTGAATGTCCGCCCGCACAATCTGTAACAGCGGTGCAATTGGCTTGGGTATCACAAAGATCGGGGCCAGTGCATGGAGAAAATGTAACTTTAAGGGATCCCCAGCAAGAATTACCGGTTGATGGATCAATCACTCTGGTAAGAAGGACTTTACCCGCGTGCGTTGCGTTAACTTCCGGCTTAGGCAAAACGACACCATTGTCACTCAGGATAACCTGGTAATAAGAAGGGCATCGGTAGGGTCCGCCTTCTAAGATATCCCATGCATTGATCTGCACAGAACCGATGGGGCCAACATTTACATTGATGAGATCATTACATGCCAGTGCGGAAGTATAGTTTGCTTTTTCTTCAATGAAAAGCTCGACTTCACCTACAGTATAATTACCCGCATTGTCATAGGCAATTACTTTTACCAGACTGGGATTGACTGAACTGCAATCAACAAAATCCGGAGAAAATACCATTTTAAGTTCCCCACAATTGTCATAAGAACCATTGTCCAACATTCCTTTTGTAAGTTCTGCAAATCCGGTTGGTGGCAGACTTAAAAAAACTTTAGAATTGACAATTAACGTCGGCGGAGTGACATCCAAAATCTTTACTGTGGTAAAGCAGGTGTCCTTGTCATTGCCTTTGGCAGCCACCAGCCCTACCTGATGGATGCCAACATTCCGAACAGGATTCAACACCCATAATTGGTCGTAATCGGAGGAACCAAAATTGATCATTTCCGGTGTAATGGTTACTGAACACGAAGTCGGCGGAGCCTCCAGATCGAGTTTGGTGCGACAAGATGCCTGTTGTGCCTGTAAGCCGCAATTGGAGCCCAGGCAAAGCAACATCAGCAGAGGTAAGAATTTTTTCATTTTAGAAAATTTGAAGTTTAATAAATGGATGATAACCATTACTTTTCTCACTTAATATTTTTGTTAAAAATTGTTTTGTAATCCCAGATATAAATTCATAGACACTCCCTGTCTGTTGAGGATCATTTCAGCAGAAGAAAACTGATCCGTGTGGTAAAGCGCCTGTGCTCCATAACCCAATTGCCAATTGTGGTAAAGAGGTTGGTAAGCAGTAAAACCCAGGCCAAGGGATGGCAGTTTCTGGCGATAAGTCCACTGCTCTACAAGGCTCTTTCCCAACGGTTGATTTCCCAAGGGAGCTTTGCCCGATGACTGGTTGAACAACAGCCATTGAGCTGAGGTAAATACCGATAAAAAGGGTTGTTGTCTCTTGAACAGTGTATAGCCTAATACAGGGCTGAGCAGTACCTGGTGTGCAGTGTTGTACAAAGTAGCATTGATTTGATGATAAGTTGTGGCACCGGTAGGACCTGCGATGGTTTTTACATTGCCGTTTGCATCAATCAAAACCTGTGTGGTGCCCTCCACTTCTGTTCTTTCACTTTTGATAGAAGTAAAAGAAGATTGATTTTGGGCAATCAGGTAATTTAGCTGTAAAGCGGTAAACCAATGCCGGGATAAATATTTGCCAAAAGAAAATTGAGCTCCCCACTGATAGAGATTTTTACTGTTCCAGTTTAAATCTTTCGAAATCAAACTTCCTCTCAGGGATGAAACGCCAAAACAGGGAGCTATGGCAACAAAATTTCTTTTTAGGTTTGGTTTTCCAAATACCTTCATACCGTAGGAGATACCTGGTATTTTAATATTATCAGTCAGCAAGCAAATGGTTTTGGTTATAGGCAGGGATGGCAAGTTAACTTCATCTCTATAAACAGGGCTGTTCTCCTGCATTGTAGGCGCATCCTTAGGAAGTGAAGTAGAAAACGCATTGGTTGCAGAGGCTTGGGGTACACTTCGGGTATTGATTTTTTCCTTGGTAGGGTTAACAGACTGAGTATTTTCGATAGTCTTCACATTTGAGGCTGCCAATGCATGATGGGTTTCCATGTTGATTTGGCGTTTCTCACAGGACAACAGTCTGTTTTTGTAACCAGCCAGTTGATTGTTCAAAGAGTTGTTGTGAACGCGTAATTGATCATTTTCCCGCCACAGGCTTGCCGCAACCAGCATCGAAGCACCGCTCAACAGCAACCAAAAAGGCATCCAGTTCCTTTTCCTTTGAACTGCCGGAATATGATTTTTTACATGGTTCCATACATTTCCCGTGTTGATATCGGCCTTTTCGTTTGCAGCCTGGCCTTTAAAAGCCTTTTCCCAATCATGATACTCCTGATACATATCCGGTGTTGTTTAATTTTATTAAATAAGATTTCAAAATGGTTCGGGCCCTGGTAAGGTATACCCTGCTGGTAGATTCGGTGATGCCCAACAATGCTGCGATTTCAGCATGGGCATATCCGTCTGCCACATTGAGGTTAAATACCAATCTATATACTTCCGGCAAATTGTTAAGAGCCAGTTGCATTGCGTCTTCATAGCCTTCGGGCATTTGATTTTCGGGTATTTCACTGACTTCCAATAAGCCATCGGGCTGCATGGATATAACTTTGTTTCTCAACTCCTTTAAGCATTGATTTACACATATCTTATTAAGCCAGGGGTATAGCTGGTCTTTGTGATCGTATTTATGAATAGACTGAAAGACCCTTATATAGCATTCTTGCACAGCATCTTCTGCAGCAGCCTTATGACGCAGATAACGCAGTGCTGTTGCCATGAGCCTGGAGGCATACTGATCTATCAGGGCTTTGTATGCACTTTCCCTGCCCTCTTTGCAACCATTAATGATGTCTAAATCAGAAAGCATGCAATCACCTTAGAATTTTCTCTTAAATTGAAAACTACCTTCAACATTTACATAACCTGCCTGCAAGGTGCTGATTATTTTACACCAAAGCCTTCCTTTAAAATGCCCTCTGACCCAACCATCGGGTTGCGATGAAAGGTGCGTGAGATCCAGGTACTCAAAACCACAGTTTTGGGCATTGGCACAATTGAAAGAAATGCCCTCTCCCGCAAACCTGATGTCATTCCAGACAAGATTTACTCTATCCGCTGCCTGGACGCCTGACTGTTCTGCAGGAAAGATAATCTTAAATACATTAGCCGTATTTACTTCATCTCTCGCTTCCAAAACCAATCTTCCGGATTCAAAACGCTGATACAATTGATGGTAGGTAAGACTTCCTTCTGCATTGTGGACTTCCAGATAATTTTCTTGTAGATTATTACAGGCAAAGAGATTATAAACCTGATGGTCTAAGCCTGCTTGCCACTCAAAAGAAGGGCCTGTTTCACCCGTTTCAGCATCAAAAGCACTGAGATACAAAGAATTGGTCTGACAATGAGGCAGGGCAACTTCAAACGCACTTTGTTCGAGAAAAACAACTTTTTGAAAATCATTACCCTCTACACTTATGAATCCATTGGATATGGTTTTACCCTCGCAGTTGACCACATTTCCTGTAAACCGGGTAGCAGAGAATAGTGTCGTGAGGTCATCATCCTGAAGCCTTACATCCTGGTTGGGTATAGCTATCTTATACGTCTTATCAAGGCAAGGTAACACATAGGTATAACTTATCTCTTCGTTGGCAGGAACCAAAGCTTCCCACCTGCCACTATTGGAGGTAAATATCGTCTGAAGCGCCTGTTGGTATCTTATTTCTACCTTTTGATTGGGAACGGGCAGGCCATTTGACAACATCCTGCCATTCAACCTTACAAAGGGCCTGGATTGGGCTATACAATAATGTCCGGACCGGTAGATGGCAACTTCATTTGGTTTTCCGGATGCATGGACAACTTCCTCCCAATTGTGTGTACTTTCATTGTAATGAAATAGAGTATTATCACTATTGAGATAGGCAGAGATAAGGGTGGCCTGATCAAATACCACAGGCTCTGAGGTTGAAGATTTCACATCAAAACTGAAAGCTGTTACCATGTTTAACAACTGTCTGTTTCCGTTTTCTATAAAGCCTGTAAGACCTCCCGGCAAGGCAGCTCTGTGGTATTCATTTTGGATATCGTATGTAAAATATTTGATTGAAACATCTCCTGAATAGGGTTGAAGAGATTTTTTAAAACTGTTGGCAGGAATAGAAACGGAAAGCTGA
>CALJKQ010000040.1 GCA_937973565.1 uncultured Saprospiraceae bacterium
AAAGGAGAAGCTTCCGTTGTAGCCTTGTTGACATTTTTACCTAGATTTTCTACCTTCAAGCGAGAGTTTGGTTGCATTTTAGGCGCCATCTGACAGCCTTTAATTTCTACTTCGGCAAGTTTTTTTAGAACCGGGTCAGTTGTGGAAGAAGCAAATTCAGAAAATTGAAGAATAGCGTCCTCATATTGTTCTTCCATTTTGAGTGCTTTCGCGTAATTGAATCTTGAAGCAGCAAATTCCCCTTTTTTATCTTTATTGAAAACTTTTGCATACCAGGTAGCGGCTTTCTTGTAATCACGCAGAATAAAATTAAGCTCTGCAATTTTAGCCTGGATAGAAAGGTCTTTTTTATTGTCTTCCTGATATTTCAAGTAATAGTCCAGGGAGTTGTAATAGTCCATCGAATCGAAACGTGCTTCTGCCAACGTAATATTTGTTTTAGCGGTAGAACGGTTCAACGGTTGGCTCCAAGCTGTTTGAAGGCCAAAAATGACTATGCAAAAAAACAATAGTTTATATTTGTTCATTTCTATGAATATGTTTTAGTAGAAAAATTAGAATCTTGGGCAAAAGATCACTGTGTTGACCTTAGGTTTTTTGTAAATTTTACCTATGTAAGAAGCGGCGATTTCATACCCTCCATTAAATTTACTCGTAACTCCTGAGGTATTGGCATCCCAGGCAAACCCAACTTTAATGTCGTTATAGTCCATACCAAGAAGTATTTCTGCAGCATCCCTTAAACGATATCCCAATCCAAAATTGAGTTTGATTTTGTTTTTCGTGTTTTTCAATTTATATCCACCCATACCTTGCAAAGCCATTTCACTCTGACCTGCCATTGTCTGGTAAAGGAATGAAGGACTGATAGACCAAGTTTTGTTTAGATCAACATTAAATTCCCCATGCCCGACAAATCTGTGAGCCAATCTGGTTTGATCATTCGAACCAGCCTGATCAAAAGCGTATTTTGGTTTATTGATATGATTCATAGCAAATCCGACAACCATATCCATTTGATTGTTCAACTTAGATTTAAGCGTCACTCCTCCATTGATATCAAAATAGCCCAATCCGTTTTGACCTAAATTCCTGTCAGTACTTTGTATCGGTAGTGTAGATTCAAGCTCATCTATCAGTTTGATTCCGTCTCCTTGAAGCTTTACCGTCCTGTTTTGTCTGCCACCTTGCAGACCCAAGGTCAAAACAGATGTTGCTTTCTTGTTCAAGCCAAGGTGATAGGCAACAGAACCGAGAAAAGCTGTTCTCCCTAACTTAGCTGTACCTGCTTTGTCAGAAACAACCACGACACCAACTCCTATCCAGTCATTTTTTCTAAAACCTGTTATGATGGGTGCGTCAACATAAAATGAAGGTGTAGAAAACGCAGGTATGATGCTTGCCCATTGATTACGATATATTCCCCCAACTCGGTAACTTCCAAGATAATTACCTGTAAGTGCAGGGTTTAATGTCAATGGTGACATATTATATTGCGTAAAATGCAAATCCTGAGCCAACAGAATATTTCCTAATATCAGGAAGTTAATAATGAGACTTATCTTCAAAAAACGCATAGTGCTGAATTTAATTTATTTAAGAAGCGAAATATAAAGTTTTTTTATAAAGCAAAGATAGTTTTTCAATTTGTAAATTAATTTTTAATTGAGGTTTTTTTGTCTCTGACTGATAAGTATTTCGGTATTTCGGATGATTGATACCACATCTTGCTTAACCATACAGTTGAAATGTTTTTTTGGGCAATGTTTGTAGCCAATTTTACTACAAGGTCTGCAGGCCAGGTCTTTAACCTCTTGATTAAAATACATTTCTGTATTCTTTCCGGCGAAATAAGGGTGCATTCCAAATTCAGGAATTGTATTTCCCCACAGCACTATTATTGGTGTGCCAACGGCTGCTCCGGCATGCATCAAACCTGTATCCGGAGTGATCAAACACTGAGCATTTTTGATAAAAGCCACCGATTCTCCCAATTTGAAATTTCCGGCAACATTAATGATCGTTTTTTGTGGCAATTCTCCCACTATTTGGTTCCCAAAAAAGGAATCTCCCGGTCCACCCAACAATACAACAGGTATTTGTAGCTGATTAATGATTTTAGTGTAAATTTCTAATGGAGGTACTTTTGTTCTTTGGGCAGATCCAATGGCCATGGCTATGTAGCCTGATTGCGAAATGAGACCCGCCTCTCTTATATATGATTTAACTCTGAATTCATTTTCCGGATCAACAAAATAATCTAACCCTTTGTCATCATTTTGTATGCCAAGTTTTTCTAATGCCTTAAAATATCTGTCTACAAGGTGTAATTTTGGTAAGAAGTTGATTTTCAGAGCAGTCATAAACCACTTTTGAACGTTTAACTTATCGAAACTTAATGCAGGTATGTCAAGGGCTACAATTACCCTTTTACTGCGGATGTTTTTATGCAGGTCGATTATTTTGTCAAATTTCTCCGCTTTTAAAGTTTTAATTAAAGTGTCATCCCAAGTCTCAAAAAAATGAAATTTGTCAATATAAGGGTTATTCTGAAGTACATTGGCAAAGGATTTTTTTACCAAATAATGAACTTCTGCTCCAAGTTGTTTCTTGATACATCGAACAACAGGCGTCGTTAAAATAATATCTCCAATGGAGCTAAATCGAATTATCAGAATTTTCATAAACAAAAAAACGCCCTCTAAGGTATTGAATCTCGGAGGGCATTTTATATTTTTTTAGTTAAATTATTGTTTGATGATTTTTTCAGTTTGAAGGTTTTGGCCAGACTGAACACGGATGAAGTATGTTCCTGGAGATAAATCACCCAGGTCAATTTTTTGAACTGCCCCTTGATTTAGTGCGTCCAGACTGAATACTTTCATCTGACTACCCATGGTGTTTATCACTTGGATCAAACCATTATTATGTGCCTTTTGAGCTTTGACCATGACTTCACCATTAACAATACTTGGATAAACAGACCATCCTTCTGATTTGCTGTTTTGTTCGTGGGTTGCAATGTTAATCTCTCTTTTTCCATTTCCGAACCAATATCCGTTTTTGGCATCTGTAAAGAGGGTAGTTTCAGAAT
>CALJKQ010000041.1 GCA_937973565.1 uncultured Saprospiraceae bacterium
AGCCAGGATGGGGATAAGCTTATAGGCACCTTTCTGACAGAATCCGGCGATTATCGTTACCTGGAAGGGAATGTAAGCGGAAATAAGGCTTACTTATCTTGTTTTGATGGGGCGCATGCCTTTTTATTTGAGATGAAAAAAGAAGGCAGTCAGCTATTGGGAGAATTCAGATCAGGCACACATCACAGAGAAAGTTTTGAAGGACAAAAAGATGATGGAGCACAATTGACCAGTGGTTTTGAGTTAACTAAAATTGTGAGTAATCAGCCCGTACATTTTGTACTGCCAAATACAAATGGCTCAATGGTTGATACCCGCAATGAAACTTTTAAAGGAAAGGTCAAAGTGTATGAAATCATGGGAAGTTGGTGTCCCAATTGTATGGATGCTACCCATTTTTTGGCAGAATACCAGCGTAATCATCCAGATGTGGTTGTCGCCGGATTGGGATTTGAAAGATACAAAGACACGCAAAAATCAATGGCCGCACTGAAAGCATATGTGGATGCCAAAAAAGTCCCCTACCCTGTGATGTTGGCAGGCCATTATGATAAGAAAACAGCGGCAGCCCTCATACCCCAAATTGAAGGAATCAAGGCCTATCCTACCCTTTTGCTGGTGGATAAAAACGATCAATTGAAAAAAGTATATTCAGGATTTTATGGTCCGGCCACGCGTGAGCATGAAGCATTTAAAAAAGAATTAACAGCAGCCATAGATGGACTCTAATCAAAACAACCCACAGGCAAAAACCATTTTAATCACCGGTGCCACCAGTGGTATAGGCAAGGCCACTGCAAAATATTTTGCCAAAAAAGGCTACAATGTTATTATTACCGGTCGACGCAAAGAAATGCTTGAAGCATACGCCCAAAAATTAGATGCCAAATATGGAGCAAAGGTGCTGCCCTTGTGTTTTGATGTCACTCAAAAAGGAGAAGTTGATGCCGCTTTGCAAAACCTAAAAGACGGCTGGGATGTGATTGACATTTTGGTCAACAATGCCGGTGGTGCAAGGGGGCTGGAACCCATCCAGGAAGGCAATGTGGCTGATTGGGAATATATGATTGATGCCAATGTGAAAGGACTGCTTTATGTAACCAAATGTATTGCACCAAGGATGGTAGAGCGTGGGAAAGGACACATCATCAACATATGTTCAACGGCCGGACATGAAGTTTATCCCAATGGAGCTGTCTACTGCGCATCTAAACACGCTGTTGATGCCTTGACCAAAGGACTGCGTCATGATCTATTTAAATTCGGAATTCGGGTAAGTCAAATTTCGCCGGGTATGGTTGAGGATACAGAATTTGCCATCAGCCGCTTTAAAGGTGACGAAGAAAGAGCCAGGATTTATGAAGATATCACCCCATTAAATGCAAAAGATGTGGCAGAACTCATCTTTTTTGTAGCCACCAGACCCAGGCATGTAAACATACAGGATGTACTGGTGATGGGCACGCAGCAGGCATCAAGCACCAACCTTGACCGTAGCGGCAGAAAGTACGAATAGAAGCCTGTTACCCCTTTTTTCTGACTATAATTTCGATTTCCGGTAAACCCACTTAAGGAGGTATTATCCACAGGAAGATGAATATCTCCATGTCCTTAGCGTGAACATAGAAAAAATGGATTATTGTTTTGG
>CALJKQ010000042.1 GCA_937973565.1 uncultured Saprospiraceae bacterium
CGCTATTATCCTTTATCTTTGCAGCCTTAAATCAACAATTCAATGTCAAGAGTAATTACACTAAGAGATGCCCTTGGAGAGGCCATGAGCGAGGAAATGCGTCGTGATGAGACCGTTTTTCTCATGGGTGAAGAAGTGGCAGAATACAATGGTGCCTACAAGGTAAGTAAAGGCATGCTCGATGAATTTGGTCCTAAGAGGGTCATTGACACTCCCATAGCAGAGTTGGGTTTCGCGGGCATTGGTGTAGGAGCAGCCATGAACGGTCTGAGACCTATCGTTGAATTTATGACATGGAACTTTGCAGTTTTGGCATTTGACCAGATCGTCAACAATGCAGCCAAAACGCTTACCCAATCGGGAGGACAGTTTATGTGTCCGATCGTATTCAGAGGTCCTTCCGGTGCAGCCGGTCAGCTCGCACAGCAGCACTCCCAGACTTTTGAGAGTTGGATGGCCAATGTACCGGGACTCAAGGTAATTTCCTGTATCGACCCCGCTGATGCCAAGGGCTTGCTCAAAGCAGCCATTCGCGATAACGATCCGGTATGTATGATGGAATCAGAGATTTTGTATGGTCTCAAAGGAGAAGTACCTGATGGTGATTATGTAGTACCCATCGGCAAAGCAGCTGTGAGAAGAGAAGGCACAGATGTGACCATTGTGTCATACAACAAAATGATAGAGGTCGCTAAAGAAGCGGCAGTTGAACTGGAGAAGCAAGGCATTTCGGCAGAAGTCATAGACTTGCGAACCATACGTCCGCTGGATCACAAGACCCTGGTAGAGTCGCTCAAAAAGACCAACCGAATGGTAGTAGTGGATGAATCCTGGCCATTTGCAGGCGTGTCAGCCGAGATCGCCTATGAAATGCAGCGTTATGCCTTTGACTATCTGGATGCCCCGGTAGTGCGGGTGAATGCAGCCGATACCTCACTGGGTTATGCACCTACCTTTGTGGAAGAATACCTGCCCAACCCAGCCAAAGTAATCAAGGCAGTAAAGGAAGTCATGTACCAAAAAGCCTAAGTTTGAAGTCGAAAACCCTCAAAAAAGACAAGGTCAACATCATTACCCTGGGTTGCTCCAAAAACATTGTGGATTCGGAGAACCTCATGACCCAACTCAAGGCCAACGACATCGATGTAGTACACGACAGCGAGGAAAAAGCCAATATTGTAATCGTGAATACCTGTGGCTTTATCGACCTCGCCAAAGAAGAATCGGTAAATACCATCCTGGAATATGCAGCCATCCGCAAAAAAGGAGGCATTGACAAGTTGTACGTAACCGGTTGTTTGTCGCAACGCTACAAAGACGATCTGGAAACGGAAATCCCGGAAGTGGATGCTTTCTTTGGTACCATGGAACTGCCGGCCATCCTGGCCAAATTCAATGCCGACTACAGACACGAATTGGTGGGTGAGCGCATAACCACAACGCCCAGCCACTATGCCTATCTCAAGATATCAGAAGGTTGCAACCGAACCTGCTCCTTTTGTGCCATTCCCCTGATGCGGGGAGGCCACGTGTCCCGCACCATAGAATCTCTGGTAACAGAAGCACAAAACCTCGCAAGAATGGGTGTGAAGGAAATCATGCTCATCGCCCAGGAACTTACCTATTATGGTCTGGATCTGTACAAAGAAAGAGCTCTTCCCAAGTTGCTCGACGCCCTTTGTGAAGTGGAAGGCATAGAATGGATCCGTCTTCATTATGCCTATCCCAGCAAGTTTCCAATGGAAATCTTTGATGTGATGGCCCGGCAGCCTAAAATCTGCAACTACCTGGATATTCCACTGCAGCATGCTTCAGATTCTGTGTTGCAACGGATGAAGAGACAAACCACGCGCGAGGAACAAAGGCAACTCATCATGGAAGCCCGTAACAAGGTGCCCAATATTGCCATCCGTACCACCTTCCTCGTAGGCTTCCCCGGCGAGACAGAAGAGGAGTTTGAAGAGCTTTGCGATTTTGTCCAGGAAATGCAGTTCGAGAGAATGGGTGTTTTTCAATATTCTCACGAAGAAGACACCTCAGCCTATCTCGCTGAAGATGATGTAGACACCGAGGTTAAAGCAGACAGGGCTTCAACACTGATGGCTATCCAACAAGATATCAGCAATGAAAAAAATCACCAGAAAGTAGGTCAAACTTATCGGGTACTGATCGACCGCAAAGAAGGAGAATACTTTGTGGGTCGCACCGAGTACGATAGTCCCGAGGTAGACAACGAAGTACTGGTTGATGCCAAAAAATATTTTCTCCGCATTGGCGATTTTGCTTCTATCCGGATCACCCAGGCAGATGACTACGACCTTTACGGCGAGCCGGCATAAGAGAAAGCTATAAATTAGTCATCAGTCATGAAAAAATCCAGGCAGCCGTAATCAATGCCAGCAGATTTAAGTTTGAGTATGGCTATTTCAAAACCGAAAACCGACTCCTACATTGGGTGCAAGATCCATGGATTTGCGATCAAAATCGTAATTCAATTCCATGCTGCCATTCAGGTATAAACTTTTCGTTAGGTTGACCCTTGCGCCGACAGCCGTAGACAAGGCAAAACTGGAGGTAGCGGTGCTCTTGCTGGTGAAATCATAGAGAAATCTGTTTTGAAAGGTGGAAGAAATGTAAAGCCCTTGTCTGTTTTCTTTTAAAAACCAGGTAGCCCCAAGTCCCAAATAGCCACTGAGGTAATTTTGCTGGCGGTCGTTATTTTCATAGGAGATGATGTTGCCATTGGCAGTACCATGAAGAGCAAGGTGCTTGCTGATCATTCGTCGGTAAGTGACGCCCAACCCACCCTGGACATACTCAAAATTTTTATTGAAGCCAAACTTGAAACTGTTGAGTTCAATTTCATTTTTTGGATAGATTTCTTCTTGCTGACCATACAATGTGGAAAGAGAAAATACGAGCCCCCCAACTAGCAGGGCTAGCCTGATGTTATTCATGATAGTAGATTTGGTGAATGAAAAATTAAATACCTGTAATCGGCCAATATTATTTAATAAACGGCTTGCTTTGTCGTTGCGCTTTTACTTTATATGTTAAAAATTTAATAAAATAATGGTAAGCCAGGTATTGCTAATCGCTTTGTACCGGGATTGAAAATATACGGGATGGTAAAAAATTATCACTTAGTATATTGATATTATGTCGTCGCAAAAATCATTTGCCAGCTCTTGGTCATGGGTGATCAATAAGTAAGCCATGTTGTACTGTTCATAGACTTTGTCGAGTAGTTTAAGGATTTCAGAACGGGTCACGGCATCGAGCGCCGTCACAGCCTCATCGAGGATCAATAGTTGGGGTTTTAAACTCAGTGAACGGGCTATACAAACGCGCTGCAGCTGACCACCTGACAGTTGACCGGGATATCGATCCAAATGCATTTCCTCCAATCCTACCTCATGCAGTGCTTTGACCAGTATTTGCATGTCGTGGGGCAAACGATGGATTTGATAAGGCTCAGCCAGACTTTGGGCAATGGTCATTTTGGGATTCAATGAAAGTGCAGGATGTTGAAAAATCATTTGTACTTTTTGACTGCCCTGCTTGCCGAACCATTGTAATGTGCCGGAATCAAAAGTCTCCACACCACAAATGATCCTGGCCAGGGTAGATTTACCACTGCCACTGGGTCCCACAATAGCAATGCGCTGGCCTTCATTTACCTCCATTGTGAAATTTTGAAGAACAGGCTGATGTGTATACCGTTTATGGAGATTTTCAATTTTTAACAGTCGCTGGTTGTTCGGTTTGATTCTTTGCACGGCTTTGTATTCAGCCTCCATCAGGGCCTGGGTCGCCGGATGATGGGTGAGTCCGGAGAAAGTTTTCACCGCTGAACTTTCAACGATGCTGCCTGCTTCCATGATGTATATCTTATCGGATAAGGACAGTGACAATGGCAGGTTGTGGCTAATCCATAATACGGCCATATTCAGTTCCCTTCGAAGTTCGTCGATCAATGCTAAAATCGCAGTTTCATTTTCTCTGTCAAGGGCGGAGGTTGCTTCGTCGGCTATCAGCAAAGCCGGTTTGTGGATGGTGGCTGCAGCCAGGGAAATGCGCTGGAGCTGACCTCCCGAAAGCTCATGGGGATAGGCGTTCATAAATTTATCCACTTCCATGAGTTGAAACCTGGGTAGCCATGATCTCACCTTTGTTTCAGCTTCCACTCGGGTACAATTTTCATGGTTCCTTGCGGCTTCAACCATTTGTTTGCCACAAGTCATTACCGGATCAAACGACAAGGCAGCATGCTGAAATACCATGCCAATTTCTTTGCCAAGAATTGACTTAACCGTTGCTTTGTCAAGCGGTTTATCTCTGAACGCAATTTGTCCTTTCAAATGGATTTGACCGGCAGGGTAGAGGGATGCAATGCTTCTGGCCAGCAGGGTTTTCCCACATCCCGATTTACCAGTGAGTGTCACAAAAGCACCTTTTTCTATATCGAGATCGATGTTGTTGAGCAGCGCTTGCCCTCCGATGCTGAGGCATAGTTTCTGTACCGATAGCAAGGTTGCAGCTGAATCCATGGGGTAAAGATAAGGTAAAGTTTTTGGAGCCTGACGCCCGACTTTTTTCCATGCAAAAGGGTGAAAAGAAGAAATATTTTGTTTTCAAATACATATTAAGAAAAATATTAATATATTTGTTTTGATGATTACCACATTTTTATCCCAACTGGCAAAAATCAAGAAGTATAGCGAGCACACCGTGCTGTCCTATAGCAATGATTTAAAACAGTTTGAAGACTACCTTTCCACTGCCTACCAGGTGGATGATGTGTTGAAAGCCAATCATCTCATGATTCGCTCCTGGGTAGTATCGCTGAGCAAAAACGAGATTTCGCCGCGGTCGGTAAACAGGAAATTATCTGCTTTAAACAGCTTTTATAAATATGCCCTTAAACACGGTCATATTGAAAAGAATCCAATGAAAAAGGTGGTAGCACCCAAGGTAGGAAAAAGACTGCCCTCTTATGTGATGGAAGATGAAATCCCCGTAGTCATGAAAGCAACGGACCTTCAAGCAGATGCCTACGCTCAATGGCGGGATAAGACCATTTTGTTTTTGCTGTACACAACCGGCATGCGAAGATCTGAACTGATCCAGCTGAGGATTGAAGACGTAAATGTAAGCAGAAGAGAAATCAGGGTAATCGGAAAAGGAAAAAAGGAGAGGATCGTTCCCATGACTGCCGACAGTCTGCAATTTTTGGGAGAATATTTGGATATAAGGAAAGCTGAGTTTGCTGATACTACGGTAGAAGGCAATTATCTCCTATTATCGGATAAGGGCAAAAAGATGGATCCCCGCACGGTATATGCAATTGTAAACAAGTACCTTAAACTGGCACCGAGTGCAGAGAAAAAGAGTCCTCACGTGCTTCGACACAGTTTTGCTACCCATTTGCTCAACAATGGAGCCGATATCAATGCAATAAAGGAGCTCCTGGGACACGCCAATTTGGGGGCTACGCAGGTCTATACCC
>CALJKQ010000043.1 GCA_937973565.1 uncultured Saprospiraceae bacterium
ATGGGGTGAAGATCAATTCCATCATCCGGGATATGCAAATCCTGGTACGCAACTGCAACACTACCCCACCCATCATCGAGGTGATGGATGAGCTGTGCGTGGTGGCCGGCACTACCATCCGCCTGCCCATCAAAGTCAACGACAAAGACGTGGGTCAAAAAGTAAAACTAACGGCCACAGGAGGTCCCTTTGTGGCTGTAGACGGTGCCCAACTCATTGCACCTGAGGAATTCGCTGCCGTGCCATTTGAAGGAGAACTATTCTGGCAGACAACCTGCAACCATATTTCGGGAGAATACTATCAGATCGTACTCAAGGCCATTGACAATGCGTTTGGTGATACGTTTGGACTGGCCACCCTCAAGACGATACGCATCAAAGTGGTAGGACCTGCTGTCGAAAATCTGAAAGCTGAAACCGTGGGAACCGATCAGGTACGCCTCAGCTGGGATCTTCCTTACGACTGCGACCAAACCAAAGACGATTACTTTTTTGGCTTTTCAGTATGGCGGCGGGAGCAGTCTTATGAACTAATGGTCGACAGTTGCAATCCGGGTACCTTGTTTCCCAATTATACGAGGCTCATCTTCAGTACGAGGGAAAGCAGTGGCAACAGCTATGTTTTTCTGGATAAAAATCTTAAACCCAACACCACGTATTGCTATCGGGTATTGGCAGAATTTGCTTTGAAGACATCTACGGGCAATCCCTTCCGCAAAGTAGAAAGCCTGCCTTCTGAAGAGGTGTGCCTGATGCTGCGGAGAGACATACCCCTGTTTGTGAAGACAAGTGTAGAGACCACTGCCATCAATTCAGGTGCAATGCAACTCAGGTGGACCAAGCCGTTGACACGTGATTTTGATACCCTAACCTTTACCCCACCCTATGTCACAGAGCTATACCACCGTCCTTACGGAGCTGCGAATTTCACGCCTGTGGCTGGTTCTCAAAAGACGGCTTCCGGCTTTCAATCGTGGATAGATACGAGCTACCTTCATACCGAACTCAATACCCAGGGCACCGGACATGAATACGATTTGAAATTCTTTTATAATGGAATCACTCCTTATGGTGATGTTCCGGATGCAGGCTCTGTGTTTTTGCAAATCGAGGCGGGTGACAATAAAAATAAGCTGAGCTGGACAGCTGCCACACCGTGGAGCAATCGCTTGTATCGAATCATTCGCGAAAACAGCACGGGTGCATGGGAAGAGATTGGCATAACACGTACCTCCCAATACACAGACGAAGGTATTGTCAATGGGCAGAATTACTGCTATCGGGTAGAGTCTATCGGCAGCTATGCCATTGATCAGATCGAGGATCCAATCGTGAATTTTTCGCAAAGAGTATGTTCCATCCCGGTCGATAATGAGGCACCTTGTGTACAGGTACTCAACATAACCACTATTTGTGAATCGAACAACTTCGACCCTAAAGACCTGAGAAATGTGTTGCGCTGGGAAAGTCCCAACTCTTGCAATGATGATGAAGCACCGGATCTTTACAACGTCTATTTCAAACCCATAAGCACGGATACTTTCGAGTTGATTGCAGAGGTGTCGGGGGCTACCAATACTTTTTACCACCTGCCCGATTCCAACGATATCTCGGGTTGCTACCGGGTGAGCGCTCTGGATAAGGCCAAAAATGAGAGCGCCTTATCAACCGAAGTTTGTGTGGAAAATTGCCCGGTTTATGAGCTGCCCAATACTTTCACGCCCAACAGCGATGGGAAAAATGAACTTTTTGTGCCGTTAAAAAATTATTTTATACACACCATAGAGATGCGTATTTTCAATGAATGGGGTAATCTCATATATACAACCAACGACCCTAAAATCAACTGGAACGGCAAGGATATGGCCGGTAAAGATGTGGGAGATGGTTCCTATTACTATCATTGCACATTACAAGTAAAAACCAGTGATGGCATTTCTAAATTCAAGGACTTAAAAGGATTTATCAACGTTTTACGCTAATGTTTTCAGGAATCATAGAAAAAACGGCCCGAGTGCTGGCCATTGAAAGTGATGGGAGTAACCGTCATTTCACCCTCGAAAATCCGTTTGGTGATGAGGTGTATATTGACCAGTCGATCGCCCACAATGGCACTTGCCTCACCCTGGTAGCTATCGACGAAGATAATAAGCACTATACGGTAACGGCTGTAAAAGAAACCCTGGACAAGACCAACCTGGGTTCATGGCAAACAGGTACCCTGGTTAATATTGAACGCTGTATTCGGGCTGATGCGCGCATGGACGGCCATTTTGTGCAGGGCCATGTGGATATTACATCAGATTGCCTGAATGTTGAAGATGAAGATGGAAGCTGGCGATTTACCTTTGCCCTGCCTGCGGATTACCGGCATCTGGTGGTAGACAAGGGCAGCATTGCCATCAATGGTACGAGCCTTACGGTGATTCTGGATAAAAAGAGACCGGACCTTTTTCAGGTTGCCATCATCCCCTATACGTATGAGCATACCAATTTTCATACCCTACAGAAGGGCGATAAAGTTAATTTAGAGTTTGATATACTCGGCAAGTATATGAGCCGTTTTGTAGAGGTTATAAAGGGGTAACAATTGGACTTGGCAATTGGTAACATAATGCAATTTTACCTTAAAAAGGAAGTAGTGTTTTTTTAATCATTTAGAGAATTAAGGAAATTAAGCGAGGCACTCAGTCTCAAGATTTGTGTGTATCGGTATAAAACTTAGCGAAGGATAAAAAAAAAGAGGCGGGTCTTTGGGATCCGCCTCTTTTATGTTAAAACTCAAAAGGAGTTTATTCTACTTCTGTTTCTACTTCTTCCTCCACTTCTGCTTCATTGACGTTTCTCACGCCCATGTTGCGGAATATTTTGGTACCGGTACCGGCAGGAATCAGTTTACCTACGATGACGTTTTCTTTCAGACCATTGAGGTAGTCGGTCTTACCGCTCATGGCAGCAGAGCTCAATACCTTGGTGGTTTCCTGGAAGGATGCGGCAGAGATCCATGAGTAAGTACCCAAAGAAGCCCTGGTGATACCCTGCAACAAAGGTCTGGAAGTAGCAGCCAGTGCATCCCTTACTTCGATGGTCTTTTTGTCGTTTCTCTTCAGGAAGGAGTTTTCTTCCCTCAACTGACGGATGGAAACTATCTGACCTACGTGGTAACGGTTAGATTCACCCGCATCGGTTACAACCTTCTTGTCGAAAATGTAATCGTTTTGCTCGAGGAATTCGTGTCTGGTAACGGCTTCTCCTTCGAGGAAGGTAGTATCTCCCGGTTCAACGATTTCAACGTCACGCATCATTTGTCTTACGATTACTTCGATGTGTTTGTCGTTGATGTTGATACCCTGTGAGCGGTAAACTTCCTGAACGCCATTTACAAGGTAGGATTGTACCGCAAATGGGCCTTTGATATCCAGGATGTCCATTGGAGATACAGCGCCGTCTGTGATCGGATTACCTGCTCTCACGAAGTCTCCTTCCTGAACAAGCATGTGCCTTGACAAACCAACGAGGTATTTCCTCCTTTGTCCTGTTTTTTCGTCGTCGATGAAGATTTCCCTGTTTCCTCTCTTGATCTTACCAAAAGTGATGATACCATCGATTTCTGCTACGGTAGCAGGGTTGGATGGGTTTCTGGCTTCGAACAATTCGGTAACCCTTGGAAGACCACCCGTGATATCCTGGATCTTACCCAAACTTCTTGGGATCTTCACCATCTTTTGTCCTGCCTGGATTTCAGCTCCATCTTCGATAGAGATGTAGGCACCAACCGGCAATGAGTAAACTTTCAACTCTTCACCTGCAGGAGAAATGATTCGGATAACCGGAATCTTCTTCTTGTTTTTTGGTTCGATGATCACCTTGTCGGCATAACCGGTCTGGTCGTCTCTTTCCACACGGTAAGTTACACCTTCTTCGATGCCTTCAAACTGAGCAATACCCTTGAATTCTGAGATGATCACGTTGTTGAATGGATCCCATTCGCAGATCACATCACCCTTCACTACTTTCTGATTGTTTTTAACTTTCAGGTCGGAACCGTAAGGGATGTGGTGGGTGTTGAACACCTTGCCCGTCTCCGCGTCAACGATCCTGATTTCTCCGGATCTTGAAAGTACAACGGTAGCCTGATCGGTGCCTTCGGTAACCTTGATGTTGTCGAACTCGATCTTTCCTTCAAACTTGGAAACGATTTCAGACTCTGTCTTGGATACGGAGGCAATACCACCCACGTGGAACGTCCTCAGGGTAAGCTGTGTACCCGGTTCACCGATGGACTGTGCGGCAATGATGCCCACTGCATCTCCGGTCTCGGCAATCCTTCCGTTTGCAAGGTTTTTACCGTAACACTTGGCGCACACTCCGCTCTTGGTCTCACAAGTAAGTACCGAACGAATGGTAACGCTTTCGATACCGGACTCCTCGATTCTGTGTGCAATTTCGTCGCTGATGTATTCTCCTGCTTCCAGGATGATTTCGTCAGTAACCGGATCAACAATCGAGTATAAAGTAAACCTGCCTACAATTCTGGATGAAAGGTTTTCGATCACGCTTTCATTGTCTTTGAGGGCTGATGTTTCGATACCCCTTAAGGTATCGCAGTCGTTTTCTGTAATGATTACATCCTGTGCCACGTCAACCAACCTTCTGGTAAGGTAACCGGCATCGGCCGTTTTCAAAGCCGTATCCGCAAGACCCTTACGGGCACCGTGCGTAGAGATGAAGTATTCCAAAACCGAAAGTCCTTCGAGGAAGTTGGAAAGGATTGGGTTTTCGATGATGGCACCGCCGGTATCACCCGACTTTCTTGGTTTTGCCATCAAGCCCCTCAAACCGGCCAACTGCTTGATCTGTTGCTTTGAACCCCTGGCGCCTGAATCGAGCATCATAAACACGGAATTGAATCCGCCTTTGTGCTGCGACAATTCGCGCATCAGGTTTTCTGTAATCATGTTGTCGGCAAATGTCCACTTGTCGATAACCTGGTTGTAACGCTCATTGGGCGTAATCAGACCCATGTTGTAGTTGTCCCACACTTCGTCTACTTCTGCCTGTGCATCGATGAGCGTCTGCTCTTTGATAGACGGCGTGATCAGGTCTCCCAGGTTGAAGGACAAACCTCCTTTGAATGACCAGAAGAAGCCCAGTTCCTTGATATCGTCGAGGAATTGTGCCGTTGCGTGGAAGTCGGTTCTGATGATGATATCCGAGATTACCTTCTTGAGGTTCTTCTTGGTCATCAGGATGTTGATGAAAGGTACGCTGGCGGGTACGGCTTCATTGAAGATTACCCTACCTACGGTGGTTTCTACCAGGCCTATGCCTATAGATCCATCCTCCTTCTGTACTCTTGACTTAACGTGGATAGGTGCGTGAAGATCGATCTTACCTTCGTTGAAAGCAATCATCACTTCTTCGGCAGAATAAAATTTCATGCCGGCTCCTTTAACTTGTCCTTTTCTGGCTTTGGTCAGGTAATACAAGCCCAAAACCATGTCCTG
>CALJKQ010000044.1 GCA_937973565.1 uncultured Saprospiraceae bacterium
GTTTTAACCAAAATGGATGCAACATCACCTCCGTGTACAAAGGTACTGGCATAGTAATTGGCAATACCCGGAACTATGGAGTCAGGCTTGGTAACATAAGGCATTGCCTTTTTTACCGGAATATCACAGCCGGCAGCTATGGTAGCAGCTCCCAATCCAAATCCCAGAAATTTAAGGAAGTCCCTTCTGTTGGAACCCAACGCGGCTGATGTTTCTTCATTCGCCATCGTATCCAACAGGGATAATTCCTGATTGCTTTGTTCAATGAACTTTTCGCTGTGAACCAGGTCCTGTTCTCCGATCCAAATGTTTTTTACCTCTTTTCTCATTATATCAATTGATGTGGTAATTCAATTTAAAGGATTGATCAATAATGGCACTTTTGACACTCAAGTCCTCCGATGTCGGCAACGGTTACTTTGTCGCGCTTGCCTGACTTCAACTCTTCGTGAAGACTAGTGTAGTTGGCATAGTATGGGTTGTCTTTAAACTTCACTTCGGCTTCTCTGTGACAGTTGATACACCATCCCATTGAAAGCGGAGCATGCTGTGCCACAACTTCCATTTTTTCTACGGGTCCATGACAGGTCTGGCAGGCAATTTTACCTACGTTGACGTGCTGGGCATGATTGAAATAAGCGTGATCAGGAAGGTTGTGAATTCTCACCCACTCTATCGGACCTTGAATTTTTGAATCCAGATCACTGGTAAGAGAAGATACGATATCTTTCCACTGTTTTCTGACTTCTGACTGTCCGTTGGCATCCAGTGTTGTAATGTTTTTGGCAGTCTTGTATTCTTGTTCTATCCAGGCGGTAAATACAGCCTTGATGGAATCATCCGGATAGTTTTCATAATTGTCAATGTATTTGTTGGTAAGTGGGTTGAAACCTATCGATGCAAAAATTTTGGATATTTCTGCAGTTCCATATTTGGATCCCACTTTGATAGCTTTGTGACAATTCATACAGGTGTTAGCAGCCGGAATCACACTCTGTTTTGATCTGCGCGCACCATCGTGGCAATACTGGCAATCAATTTTATTGAGTCCTGCGTGTGTTGCGTGAGAAAATTTGATAGGCTGATCCGGAGCATAATTTTGTTGCCTTCCCAGGTCAACGGCTCTTGTGACTGTAGTATAACCTCCGAGGATGACAGCCGCAAAAATCAGGAAAGATACCATACCCTTACTGGTCAATTTTTGCCACAAGGTTTTTTCTTCGTATGACTCACCGGCTTGTGCTGCTGCCAGCTTGTTCAGGTTACCGATAATGAGCGACAATAGATAAGACAACAAGGCAAGGAATAGAGCTATTCCTGCATAAAACCAGGTGTTATCCTTTTTAGGTTCAGCGGCTCCTTCAGCAGCTACTGCCGGACCACCCTTTTTAGGAGGATAGCTTCCATCGTAAACACCTTGAACGTACACAAGGATAGAAGCAATTTCGTCGTCGGTCAAATTGGGGAAAGCCGTCATCACTGTCGGCTTGTATTGGTTCCACAATTCTACCGCGCGGGGATGCCCCTTTTTGATCATTGCCTGGGAGTTCCTGATCCAGGCGTATAAATTTTCTTTACTGTCCCACTTTGCTTCAGCACCACCCAATGCAGGACCGGTAAGGGCCGACTTCATGTTTTTGGCGTGGCATGCAGCACAGTTGGCTGTAAACAATGTCTTTCCGGCATCAGCAGATACCTCTGCTCTCAGCAGAGTTCCACACATAACCATCAAGACTACAATTAGATGCTTGAGGACTGATCTGTTTAAAACCATCGTTTTTCGACTTAAAATCTTGATTATCAAAGATAAATATAAAGAAATTGAGGCTATCTTTAATATTTGTTGCAAAAATAGAACTTGACGACAATTATTACAACTAATAACCATTCTCATTTTTTATTTAGACATTTTCTAAATAATATCTTAAAATGGCTTCTCATTTTGTTATAAATGTCTTAAAAAATGAAATTTAGAATACATCCAAATTGTTTAACTTTGACCTCTTAATTTTTACCAATTGACCACCCAAAAGAGGACATTTTCCGAATTTCTCAGGGATAATCCCCGCATCAAACACCTACTCATTCTGGCAGGTACCATTCTGGTAATTTTGCTTATTGTTTTCCTGTGGTTGCGGTTTTATACGCACCATGGTCAAAAACTGGCCATGGTAGACCTGGTGGGCAAAACCCTGGAACAGGGTATAGAAGAAGCTGAAGATCAATCATTTAATCTGGTTATTACCGATTCCGTCTTCGTTGTCGGTAAAAAAGGAGGCATTATCCTGGATCAAAATCCAAAGGCCAACGCTGAAGTAAAGGAAGGTCGCAAGGTTTACGTATCTATTACCAAGTTTGATCCCGATAAAATTCTGGTTTCTGAATTACCCCTTCTTTATGGCAATGATTTCAGCCAAAAGTCAGTCGAACTCAAGCATAGAGGTATCCTGAGCAGAATCAAAGGCAAAAAATACGATGCCGGTGACCCCAACCATATCCTGGAAGTATATTATAAAGGTCAGCTGATCATAGACCAAAATGTGGTCAAGGGCGGGGTTTCCATTGACAAAGGAGATGAACTCGAATTTATAGTCAGTGACAAAGAGGGAGGAGAAATAACCATCCCCGACCTTATATGCTATACGTTGTCAGAAGCTGAGTTTTTGCTGGAGCAGCACAATCTTGAATTAGGGGAAATTACCTTAAAAGGCAGTATTCGCGATTCATCAGCGGCCTTTATCATGGATCAACAGCCTGCTTATGATGGTATTACCAAAATACCCATGCAAAGTAAGATAAACATTACGGTCGTTTCAGGAAGACCGGCAAAATGCAATTAAACATATGAACGATATTACCGTTACTGAACTGAAATCCAGAATGGACAATCAAGAGGAACTCGTCATCATAGATGTCAGAGAGCCTTTTGAATATGAAATGTACAACATTGGTGCAAAATTGATCCCACTGGGTCAACTGCCGGATAGTTTGAATGATTTGAGTGACCTCAAGGATACTGAAATAATTCTCCACTGCCGTTCCGGTGCACGCAGTGGTACCGCAAAACAGCTTATGATGCAAAATGGCTTTACCAAGGTCCGCAACCTTCTGGGAGGAATGCTTGCCTGGCAGGAGGCGTTTGAGAAAATCTAAGCCAATTAATTTTCACATTAGTTCTTTTCGCAATACTTAATACGTTGTTTAACAACGTCTATCCCTGTTTTCCCTGCTTTTAAAATAGGGGAATTCCCCTATTTCCCGATTTCATTCCTCCATTAATTTTGTTAAAAATATCTGGAGATGTACTTAAGTCAGGAAAAATTTAACGTCACGTACAGTGAGAATTTCAATAAACTGTACAATTACATCAGGGCAAAGTGTCAGGACAGCTTTGAAGCTGAAGACATAGCCCAGGAAAGTTTTGTCAAACTTTGGCAGCACCGTGAAAAAATAGAGGCAGGTAAAGAGTGCTCCTTTTTGTACACCATCGCCTATAACCTTTTCATCGACCAAAGGCGTAAAGACAGTGTCAGGTATCGTTATTGCCAGCGCAATAAAAACGAGGTAAATACCGAAACTCCGGAGTTTAACATTCTTACCGAAGAGTTTGATGCTTTTGTACAAAAGAAAATACAGGACATTCCAAAACCTGCCCGCGAGGTATTCATCATGAACAAGATCGAAAAAAGAACTTATTCAGAGATAGCAGATATTATTGGCCTTTCCATCAAGTCGGTTGAAAAAAGAATGTCTGTTGCCCTCAAGACCTATCGCGAACTTAAGAAAGTCTGCTAAACCGATCAGAAACTAATAGAGTAATTGAGGCCTCTGAAAGTTGGGTTTACCTGGCTATTGTATATAGAACCGAACGTATAACTGAATCCTATACCCACAAAATAATTGTACGATGTTGCGATCAGCCTCCTTTGAATGAGGAGGTCATCGCGACTCGCATCAAACTTTGGCAGGGATATTTGATCGTGGATCAATTCATAGGACCCACCCACTGAGAGCCTGAAGCCTTTGAATACGTTCCAGCTTACGGCACCTCCCAGAGAGAAATTGTTTTTAGAAAAATCCTGCAGGTAATTGGACCAAAATGCGCCCAAATTGATGGTACCCCATGACTTGGTAAATGAAGTTGTCATATTTACGCTTTGTTGAACCAAAAGTTCCTTTGTTTTCAAATAGATAGTGGTATCTCCGTAATTGAAAAATTTGGGACCTACAGAGTAGCCGATAACCCATCGCCTTGTGGTAAAATCCGAATAAGGCAGGATGCTGTATTCGATTTGGGGCAAGAGTGTAAACTGATAATCGATATTTTCAAAAACACTGCGCTTGAATCCACCCTGGATGCCAAGCCCCCAATGTTCACTTCTTTTGCTGATGTAGCGGGTAAACAAATCCTGCCGGTCGTTGGTAGCCTTCACTACCTCCGTGGTATCTTTATCCGCGTTGTAAAAATTAAATCTACGTCTGTTGATAGAATTGTAAATTTCAAAGCTGAACTTGCTCTTACTGGTCTCCCGCGAGGCCGTCACACTGTTATTGATATTGGCATCACTGTAGTTTTGATCCCCGTTAAAAAAGCCGGATGCAGAAATGGAAAACTGCCACAAATTCCATGGATCCTCCTTGGTGACAGTATCCTTCGAAGCTTCATCGTGTTTGATATTGAGTTCAATGATGCCCTCATGACCTTTTTCCAATAAATAAGGCAACAGTCCAATTTGAAGATGTTTCAGCATGCGCTTCCTTTTTATATCATCCGTTGACGTTACATCATTGAAGTATTGCAAAGTATCTTTCTTTTGAGAACCCTCTGCTTGTGAAATAAAACAAAGGGTGTTGGATTCACCTCCATTGCCGTTGAACTGCACATTAGAAATGATCTGCACATCACATAAAAAACGATCTCTCACAAAATCCACACTGCCCATCTCTTTCCGCAAAAAATCCATATCGCACAACCATTGCTGGTTGCAATCTACATAAATCTTCAACCGGGATTGGGAAGATAAGAACATGGGCAACAGTACCAATAATAAAGTTACCCGCAGTTGAAAGTACTGCCACATATAAGTTATATTTTTTAGTCTTAATTAATAATTCGGTACAATGCTGACCTTAATCCCGGGTCACATTTTTGGTCCTGACAAAATTTAGATCCATGGGCTTTCCTGCCATTTTTTCATATTTTGCTTTATACCTTTGTACATCCGCTTCATCCACTTCTTCACCGTCTACCAGGAAAACAGAACGGGTCCAGACATAATTGTATTCTTCGGCATCATCAATATATCCATCAGCAATCAATTGCTTGTCCAGCCAATCATTGAACAAAGCATCAGCTTCACTCAGATTATTAATGTCGGTTCCCACTTGACTTTGAGTCGGTTTGGATACGGCTTTTGCTTTGTCCTTAGTCAATACTTCAGACTCGGTGCCTATCAGATCTGCCTGTATCACAGTACCATCATTATCCGGATATATATCAATTTTGATATCCGGATCCGCCGGCATATCTTTTGTTTTCAAATTTGAATACAGGTTTCTGTAACGATTGTAAACTTCTTTGCTTTGTTTATTGCCATTGATTACCAATCCGGCCTTGTTGAACGAAACCTTATTCACTGTGACCTTCGTTAACAATTTATCCGTTGTGAGTTGTTCAGCGAATGTATCATAGAAGGAGTGGGATGTAATATTTTCGCCGGGTTTTTGCCGCTGATCTGCCAGCAATATTTCTCTGACCAGGTTGGAAAATCGTTTAATGTCATTTCCGGATATTTTAAGTCCGTTTAGTATCAGGCTAACAACCCTTCGGTTTTCGATTTCCATTTCGGCATGGTAATAATGATCGTTGTAATGGTAAACGCCATCGTTGATTGCAAAATCCAATGCCAGTGAATCTATGCCCTTTGCTCCATCGAATTTCAAAAATTTTTCATTACCCGCATTTACCGGCAAACAATGGGCCGCATTGTCAATCGGTTTAGAAGACATGGCTACCACAATCACGAGTAATGCGGTAATGACAGCTGCAAGCGACCTTTCCCTTAAGTTGGTGCTATGGGTGTTGGGCTTAATCAATCTGTTGACCCGCAGGAAAAATCTCGATTTCTTTTCTTTGCCTGCAAACTGCATTGCCAGGCGAGGGGATGTAAATGCCATCTCCTGTACAGCCACCAGTGACTGAGCGTACTGCAATGGCCTGCCTGTTGCCTCTATGGCCAAATCGTCGCAACAATGTTCCCGCTCTGTTTTTATCTGGCTTGTCAACCACCACATGGCTGGATGGAAATAATACAATGATTCAACACAACTCACCACCAGGTTAATGAGATAATCATTCCGCATGATGTGAGCCAGCTCATGTGCCAGTATGGCTTCCACTTCTTCCGGAGAGAGCCGGTTGATGGCACCCATCGGAAAAAATATCACCGGTTTGAGGTGACCAATTACCATGGGCGACATCACCAGCGCGCTTTCCAATAATGTTACTTTTTTTCGAATACCCATTTTATGAATGGTTGATTGCAACAGCTCTTCCCAATAACCATCGACAGGAAAATTGAACTTATTTTTCAGGTATTCTACATATCCGATGTTGCCCAGCAAACGAATGAAAGCGAGCATCATGCCCACCAACCAAATCATAACAATTACCAGAATGTTGTCATTAACATAGGTAACTGCAGAGGCAATGCTCAATGGACCGGGAGACGACTGTGCGACACTTGTGCCCATATCCTGCACCATCACTTCCGTAGGTACATTTCCATCGCCTGCTTGCTCCAACAATAGCTGGGCAGGATCCATTAAATAGTAATAAATAAAGGTGGTCAAAGAAGAAGCCAACACCAAAAAGAGCGCACCTACCCAAATAAAATACCTGATTCTTGCCGGTGTATTCCTCAATAAAGCCTGTAGGCCGGCAGTGAGCAATACAATCAGAGAAATTTGCCAGATAGCGTGAATTACTGTCCATGCGATGGCATAGTATGCCGGATTAATATAGTTGAAGAGTAACATGGCTTTTCAGATTAGTTTTGTTGTTTTTCAATTTGGGCGATTATTTCTTTGATACGCTGTAACTCATCCGGGTTACTTTCACCGTTGCCAAGCATACGCATAACCAAAGCAGAAGGAGATCCCCGAAAAGTTGTATGCACAAATTCATCCAGCAAACCTTTCTGGGTTTGACTTTCAGAAATGGAAGCACTGTAATAATGCACCCTATCCTCAATGGATCTGTCCAACATACCTTTATCCATCATAAGCTGCATGGTTTTTAAGGTAGAAGTATAGCCTACCTCTCTATGTTGATTGATCACATCATTAACAAACCTGACGGTAGCAGGTCCGTGTTGCCATAAAACCTGCAAGATTTCCAGTTCTGAATCGGTGGGTAGGTGTGTATTCATTTTGACTACGATTATTTTCGTAGCAAAGGTACGATTAAAATCGTAGCGTGCAAGTTTTTGTTACGATTTTTTTCGTAGGTATGGAAAATACATTCAATAACTAATCCATTTATTTGATTTTCTGCATATTATGTATTTATATTTTCCTACAAAATGGCTCATTCTTTGGATTACTGAATTCCATAATGTTATATCTTTCTTAATTAAACATTATTAAAATGGCACAATAGTTATCCATTTTTTATCTTTTTGTTACCCTTCATTACACCTATTTGCTTTCCGGTTCAAGTAATATACTTTGGTGGTTCTCAATAAGATCACATGGACGTAAGCATGCAATATCACAGCCCGCAACATTTACCTAAGGAATTGATTTCGCAACAGGAACTTGCACATGTCCTGGATTCCCGGGGATTTTCGAAAACCGGCCATTGGCTTTCAAAATTGGCCATGGATGTTTTCAAGTTAAATGATATCAATGAAATTTATGAGCAACATGCCAATATTTCAGGTTTACAATTTGTAGAATCAGTGTTGAATCATCTTTGCATAAGTATAGAAATTGATGATGCCGCATTCACCAAAATTCCAGCCAGAGGTGGGTATGTAATTGTATCCAATCATCCTTTAGGCCTGTTAGATGGTCTCATTCTCATCAAAATTTTTGCCCATATTCATCCCAATATAAAAATACTGGCCAACCATCTGCTGCAAAGAATTGAAAACTTAAAACCCTTTATTATTCCGGTCAATCCCTATGAAACGTCTCCGACTAAAGGAAACAACAGCACGGCTCTAAAAAGTGCTATACAACACGTTAGAGATGGCAATCCTCTCATTATTTTCCCGGCAGGAGAAGTATCCAGTTTTCAAATGTCCTGGCCTGCACAGATAAGCGACTGCGACTGGAAGACCTCAATCATTAAAATGGTACGTAGCATGGGTGTTCCTGTATTGCCTGTCTACCTGCATGCAAAAAACAGCTTCTTATTTTATATGCTCGCGGGGATGAACCCAATGTTAAAGTCTGCGGCCATTCCCGGTGAATTTGTAAAATCCAAAGGCAAGTCTGTAAAAGTTATCATCGGGCATGCCGTTCAAAAGGGCTGGCTTGATAAATATAAAAGCGCTGCGGATATCGCCAGCATGCTAAAACTGAAAACATATTTCCTGGAGAATTGTCTTCATCCAACCCCATTGGCTGAGGATACAACAGGAAATCTTGAGGATCTCATCAAAGACAAAATGTTCAAAAAATCAGTTGCTGATGAAATGAACCTATTCCTCGAGTCCAACCCCATACTCATTGAAAACGAAAAATACCAGGTTGTTGCCGGAAAGCTGAATGGATTCAATTGTACGATGAAATATATATCCTTAGCCAGAGAAGTGACATTCAGATCAGTGGGAGAAGGTACCATGCAGGATTTTGATACCGACTCCTACGATCTTTACTACGAGCATCTAATATTATGGGATCGACAAAATTCGGTAATCGCGGGCAGTTACCGCCTGGGATTTGGGTCAGAAATTATGGAGAATAAAGGTATTGCAGGCTTTTACACCAGTCAACTTTTTAAATATGGCCAACCTATGGGTTCTTTGCTTATCCAATGCATGGAAATTGGAAGATCTTTTATATTAAAAGAGTATCAGCAAAAACCCACAACCTTGTTGTTGCTGTGGAAAGGTATTGTTGCCATTGCAAGCCAAAGAAAAAACATTTCTTACATTTTTGGAGCAGTCAGCATTAGCAATCAATATTCCCTGTATAGTAAGAGTCTTATGATCCAAATGCTTGACAGGCATTTTAAGGATTCCGAAATGGCCCAATATGTAAAACCCAAAAATGAATTCGAAACCAAAATCCCAAAATGGAGCGACTCTCTTTTGACTTATTTTACCAAAGAAGATATCAGTCAATACGATTTACTGATCAGAGACATAGAAAACAACAGACGAGGAATTCCCATCTTAATAAAAAAATATCTTTCATTGAATGCATTTTATGCAGGGTGTTCTGTAGATCCTGATTTTAACCATTGCCTCGATACACTGATGTTTATTAAAATGGATACCCTGGTGAACAATCCGCTTTTCCGGCGTAAACAGCAGTGTTGAAAAATGAACAATAGAATAACTGTCTCTACCCCAAAGAGTCTTTATGCTAATGAATATTAGTTCAATGGGTGATATTGCGCAATTGCCACCTACCCTGCCCATTAATCCTTTAACTTTAATAAAAATCCTATGAATAACAGAACCCACCATACCCTTGTTAGTGCTCTTTCGTCCATAGAACAGCAGATGAAAGTCAATGCAACTTTGCTATTAAACGCGCATCTGCATATCCATAAAAACCACCGTTTATCTGCTCAAAATCTTATTCATTATCTCACACTTAGGAATATTGATATCAGGCCATTACAAAATGAATTGCACAATTTAGGTTTGTCTTCCCTTTCTTCCTCGGAAAGCCATATACTAAGGCAAGTTCAGGAGATAAAAAAAAGGTTGGGCGCCGGATATAAATCAGAGGAGTTGTCAAAACTAAATGCGAGCAAAGCTTCAACTATTCTGCATGAAAAAAAAGGCCGCTTATTTGGTAGTGAAGATTCGGGACAATTGCCATATATTATGGTGACCTTTGATAAAAATTTCGCCAACGACTATTCTTTTATAAAAAGTCTCTTGTTAAATGGCATGAATATAGCCAGGATAAACTGTGCACATGATGATGAGGTGGTTTGGTCGAGTATGATCCATCACATTAAAAAAGCCTGCAAGAAGACAGGTAAAAATTGCCAAATATATATGGATCTTGCCGGCCCCAAAATCAGAACCCAAATTTTATCCAAGAGAAAACATGAGAAAAAAAGCATCGAACCGGGGCAATTGATTTGGTTGTCAGAAAATAAAAATGATATAAACGATGATCATTTGATTATCAGCCCTGGGGTTGAAGGATTGATCGCACAACTTAATAAGGGTGAAAGGGTCCTTATCGACGACGGTGTGATCCAGGGTGAAATTGAATCCACTTACGAAAACAGAGCAGGCGTAAGAATTGTGAGGGTATCAAAACACAAAATGAAGTTGAAAGAAAATAAAGGCATCAACTTTCCGGATTCTGAAATCAATATACCGGCATTAACCTCTTTTGATATCCAGTGTTTGCCCTACATTGTACAAAATGCAGATATAATTGGCTACTCATTTGTGAAAAAGTCAACCGATTTGCAATTGCTCAGGATGGAATTAAATCAAATAAGCACAAAAAAACCTTATTTGGTAGTTAAAATAGAAACGCCTCAGGCTGTAAAAAATTTACCCAATTTACTGCTTGAAGGTATGCAGGAAGATTGTTTTGGTGTAATGATTGCCCGTGGAGATCTTGCTGTAGAAATAGGATTTGAAAGGACCGGAGAAATTCAGGAGGAAATTTTGTGGTTGTGTGAAGCTGCTCATGTACCTGTTATTTGGGCAACGCAGGTTTTGGAATCGCTCAATAAATCAGGTCTTGCGACGAGAAGTGAAATTACTGACGCTGTACATGCTGCTTCAGCAGACTGCATTATGCTCAACAAAGGTCCACACACCATTGAGACATTAGAGACGCTAAAAGAAATATTGAAAAAATCTTCGGAGCATAAAAATAAAAAGCGATACCTGCTTCGTCCTTTAAATATTGCCGTAGAATATATTCGGAATTTGAATCTCCCGTAATAAAAAAAGCCGGACTCAAATCCGGCTCTAGCGCATGTGGGAAAGGTGTGGTAGCTTATTTTTTGATTTCAGGATAATTTCATGTTTCTTACTGGAGACAGCAAATAAGCTGCACTTCAAATTTCCAGGAGTTCAACTACCACAACAATCATTGTATGATGGATACCCTGTAAGCCA
>CALJKQ010000045.1 GCA_937973565.1 uncultured Saprospiraceae bacterium
AGATAAATGGAACAATTATTCCATGGTGAAAGGAATTTTTGAGCAAGGAAAAACAGGTGTTGATGTAAAATCAGAATCAGGAACAAGATTTACATCTTATTTGGATGTAAATGCCTTCCCTGGTACAATACAGGTAAACGGAATTACACGCAGCATATATTTAGAAAAAGAGGTTAAGCAGGTTTCATTGGTATTGAAAACACCCTATGAACATTTGTTTCCCATGTTTTCCAATTTAATAGAAGTTTGCGATTTCTGCATCGAGCGGAATTATGGATTAAAGTCGTATGTATCGGGTTAAAAAATGCAGTACATCACTAACAAAAAATATGTAGCTGGAGCCTCTAAGCCTGCAAAAATCTGATCCGAGACTCCATAATAAAAGGCAAAATATAAACCAGATAGTAAACAAAAACGTATAAAAAATCATGGGCATAAATATTTCCGGCATTGCCATCAACAGAAGCTATGAAAATGACTTTGAGCAGCTTACCAAAGCTCTGGGTTGGAAGTTTACACACAAAGCATGGCGTGACAAATATGAAGTCGTCAAACAGCAGTTTAAACTGTAGTTTTACAACAAAATTTTAAAATTACTGAAAGAAATTGTGTTGTAACTTATTAAATATAAGAAACTGACAAATGGAGAATGTTAATGTACCAAAGACAGAAATTGAACTTGAAAATTGGATGAAAGAGAATTGTTTCAACTTCAATAGCTATTCTATCAACGGAAACCATATTTATGAAGGTTATGGAATAGAAAAATCAGGCGGATCGTATATTTGGTACTATACAGAACGAGGGCAGAAAGATAACTTAAGATATTTTGCGTCGGAAGCTGATATTGTCGAGTTTGCTTTTGACAAAATTAAGTCTGACAAATGGGCAAAGACCCATTGTATTGGATTTTCGACAGACATAAATAAAATAAATGAATTGAAAAACATTTTGCGGACAAAGGAAACGACTTTTTTTGAGGACAAAATACCCTATTACGGACTTGAACGACCCGTTTATAGAGTTTTTGTATTGGGTTGCGATATTAAAAAGACTGAATATTTAAAGGATGTATTCTGGACAGAAAAATGAAGAACAGAACAATACCTATTCATAAGTGGCAATTCAGTTGTTAAATGAAGCACAATGATTTTATCAAGGTTAATTGTAGGTTGATGCTTCAAGTGCAGGACGACTAAATTGCCACCTCCGGTTAGTAACCAAACGTAATTTTCTTTTTTGAAAACACAATCATGAAACAATATTTATTGCTTTTGACTACATTTTTGACTTTGACTTGTATTGGACAAGAAGCAAAGCAAGAAAAATTTAAATTGTCCGTATCTCCAATCATTGACAAAAGCGACCCGACCCATCACGCGATTATTGAAGCGTTGACGGAATTTTTGGGATCTAAAAATGTTTCGTTGACAGCAAACAATTTTTGGGTTCAATCTGATTTTCAAAAATATACTTATCCCTATCTTGATATTTATGAAATTGAAAATTCAAAGTTTGGAAAGGGATTTTATCAGCCGACTTTGATGGATATAATTCCCACAGAAAGATCAGATCGAAGAATAGTTAAAATTGCCTTTATCGGACATAACCCTGAAACAGAGGAAAATCAGTTGAAAGCTGTTTACAATCTTGTTGCGAACATCCAACAGGGCAGAGTTATGTTTAGCAAATATTTGGACTTAGCAACAGAAGCATGGAGAACAGAAAGTAAAGAGAGTTTGATCTACAAAATATCACCCAATAAGACAGCCAATGAATGGGAGATGAAACAACAGCTCAATGATATTTACAGTATATGTAATTTTTTTAACTGCCAACCCATAGTCATTACTTATTATTCCTGTGTCAATCCAAAAGAGCTATTTGAAATCAGGGGTTTTGAATACCATCCGATGATGTATGCCGACAAAAGTGGTGGACTAGCTGATCATGGTAATATTGTATTTTCGGGAAATAACGCTGATATTTATACACACGAAATAATACATATTTATACGAGTAGTCTTTTTCCTAAAATTGACAAATTTATAGATGAAGGATTGGCAACTTGGTTGGCAGGGAGTGGAAAATACAGTTACGATTGGCACAGAAACCAATTTGAGAAATTCATTATTAGAAATAAAGATTATAATTTTGCGGAGCATACAGACGCATATGAAAGAATTTACTTTGAAAAGGAAACCTCGATTCCATATTTGACCGCTGCCTTAATTTTGGAAAGGACATTAAAAATTTATGGAAAAGAGAAGTTAATAGAGTTGCTAAGGTCGGAAAATGAACTTTGGACAACGTTAAATACGGTAGGTTTGACAAGAGAAAATATTAACGAAGAATTGAGAAATCAAATAAAACTGCCCCTTACATCTGTTTGGTAAGAGGGCGACTAAAGGGCTGCTATAGATCCACGTTACCCGCTTCAATGGCTATAATAATGATCCATCTTTATGCTAAATATTGCACCAATGGCATCGCCAAAGTCATCATTTTCAATAAAACTTAAACAGGCATGAATATTTTTAACCTTTTTATGAAGACCTCTAAGCAACAGATTACAGCGCATCCGGAAATTAAAATATCGGAAATTAGCCACGGTTCGCATGGAGATAATATGGGTGGACTGATTGGATTTGATTCAATAAATAAAGAGAAGGGTAGAGCATTCATCAATGAGATCTTTTCTAATTTAAGGAATGTAAATACAGCATTGTCTACTTCTGATTATGAACTCAAAGATGTAGCGATTTCAGACAATGACCAACTGAAACTAAGAGTACTCTGAGATACAAAGAATGTATTATCTGCATTTCCTTACCTTAAAACGACTTATATGATACCCTATGCGACCAAAGAAATAATGGAATGGAAACACATGAATAACAGTGAGGCTGAAATCAAAGGTGGAGGGAGAAAGACATTTGGATTTGATTTTTTTCCTACTGACTATGCTAGTAACAGGTCAGTGTATTTACAGAATAAAGAAATTCAGATCCATGTTTCAGCTATAGCCCTGGATGTAGATAAAAGCAATGTGGATCAAAATACGGAATTGAAATTCAGTGAGGATTTTATAGGATATATGCCGAGTTCAAGCCTGCCGCGACAAACCTATTATGACTTCATAGGTAAGATTGAAGGTTTTGAGGAAATTAAACTGGATAACCATACTCAAGGTTACATAGCAAAAGTAAAACTCATTAATAACGATTCAGACCCAAATCATTTTACTGTCGACATTTTTATGAATAAAGAGAACATGAAAATACAGACGCTGGAAATAGGGATGAAAATTGCTGGCTTGATATGGTTTCAGGGCGAATTGGTTAAGGAGTAATGATTAAGGCACGTAAATCACGCCGGCTTAATGGCTGTATGCATCAGATTATCTTATTTGTACTTAGCCTGCCAAAAGATTGTTATTAAAAAAAACAAAAGTTGTAAAACAGAAATGAAGTTAAGTTTCTTGGTATTGACAATGCTGGTTATGTTGTCAATTGATTTGTTTTCACAGAACAACCGCTGTAACTGTCTGGAAAATCTAAATAAGCTCGTTGCGAAGACCGAAGAAAATTATGCCGGCTATCCTGTAAAAGTGAATAGGTCAACCTTCTCAAAGTATAAAGAACTGGTGCGGTCTCTTGAAAAGCGGACGTCAAAAGTCACTGACCCGGTATCTTGTTACAACCTTCTTAAAGCATACGTCAGGTTTTTTAAGGACAAACATTTTATGTTGGGTTTTCAGGGTGATAAGCGTCCTGAAACTGAAAGTATATCACTTTCTGAAGAAGCATTCAGAAGCATTCTGTCAAAGAAGAAGCCACATCCGATGGAAGGGATTTGGATCAATGCTGAAAATACTTTAAAAATTGCCATTCGTCGGAAAAGCAAAAATGAATTTCATGGCATTATCCTTGCTACAGACGATCCGGGTTTACCAGTGGGTCTGGTTTATTATACTTTTCTTAATACTGAAAAAGGATGGATAGCACAGGAATTCAATTCCTATCTCACTACCGATATTGTTGTAAAACAAAGGGGCAATCTTTTACAAATCTGGAACCAAAAGATGTTTGGTAAAATACATCCTTCCCTTATGTCGGAAAATGAACGAGCAGAATTGGACACCTGGAAAAACGACAACCATGGATTGGATTTTAAAAAATTGTCGGAAAAGACGGCTTATTTAAAAATTCCCAGCTTTAAGAATAACAATGACAAAATCCTGGATTTAGTGACCCGAAATGACGCGATCATTCAGAGTTGTGAAAATCTTATCGTTGACCTAACCGGTAATGGAGGGGGCAGTACAGGGTGGGTATCCTTTTTGCCTTATTTTATGACCAATCCCATCATTCAGTACGATACTTATTTAAGGGTTACCCCTGATAATGTTAATTCTAAATTGTCAGATTTAGAACCATTTGCTGTGAACCCCATTCCGGATGAATATAAAAAATACTTCCCTGAAGATGTCCTTGTGGCATACAAGAAAGCATACCAGGAACTTCCTGTCACACAAAAATCATTCTATCCCATTCCTGGCGTAACTTTTCCACTAGATTCAATTTTGGCTAAGCCGAAAAGAATTGCATTGATGGTAGATGATTTGTGTGGTAGTTCAGCAGAATATTTTTTCTTTCTCTCCAAACAAAGTAAAAAGACCACCACCTATGGCATAAATACCGTTGGAATGATGGACTATGAAGGCATGTCTAACCCCACTGCATTGCCATACGATAAATACATTTTGACCATACCCATCGTAAAATCAAGTTGGACAGACACTCATCCCATAGACCAAACCGGATTTCGACCTGACATTCTTTTAAACAATGTTGATCAGAGGGAATGGCTCGAGTTTGTGAGAAAAGATTTGGAAGGAAATGCAATTGAAAAAAATTAATCAGGGATCGAAGTTTTTCAGTAAGGTAAATTGAAATTCTCCTTCGGCATTGGAAGGAAAGGAGTTTAGAAATGAATTCCGGTGTAACCAAAAAGGCAGGTAAAGGCAGATAAAAGGCAGAGTTGATTTTAATCTATTACCTAGGATTTGTTAAAACAAGAAGCCAAATATAATCATGTGTATAAATATTTTAATTATTTGATATTTAGATTTATCTTTGCTTATTGTAAAACAAGCATTATATTGAGATTAACGAGACCAACTGCCTTGATTGAGTTGTTTTGATGATTTTATTTGCAAATAATAAATTAGACAATAATGATTATAAGAAATTTGATGGTATGGATTCTGCTATCCACAATATTGTCCAGCTGTGGCACATTAATTGGAATTAAACGGCCGATTGGGTTAATTGACAAACCGGAGAATTTGATTGTTCGAAATTTGAATACGGGCGATACTTTAAAAATTGACGAGGGGGTATTTGCAATTTCTGCCAATAAGAGTATTCAGTATAATTATGTAGGCCCCAGAATAAAATTTAAACCCAAAAAGAATACTGTTTTGGAGCTGGAGTCCAATGGTGTTAAAAAGACGATTATAATTTCAAAAAAGACAAATGTGGGTATGTTGGTGCTGGAAGGACTTTTTACCTTTGGGGCGTTTACGCTGATTGACCTCATAACGGGAGGTTATACTTCGCATAAACCCACTTTAATTGATTGCCCTGCATTATTAGAGGGGAAAAAGTCAAGGACTGATGAGGAATTGTTTCAGTACGTAAAAATTAATTCTCATTAAGTGTAAGCTAAAATGTTAATTAAGAATTGAGGCGGGTTTTTCCATAAATGAAAACGTCAGAAATTTTAGATTTTATCTGATTTAGTTAAATTTTTAAAATGGCTATGAAATTCTTATCCCTACTTTTACTCATAACCACCCTCAGCTGTCAATCCCGATCCCTCTCAGACTTCGAGGATGTGCGGGAGGTATTCAATTCCGAGGAAATAGCTGACCTGGAAAAAATCATGGACTTCTTTAACCAGTCGATTTGTGAATCTGAAAAAATGCCGGATGCAAAAATTTTGGACTGTTATGATCATTTTCTTAAAAGGATGAGAAGCGCTGAGCAAACGGGGGTAATAGATCTTAAAATACCTCAGGAAGCACAGGGGCAATTGCTGAACGAATTAAGCCCCAATACCCTAAATGAAATTTGGTCACGGTCTCTCGTTAGTGGCCGCTGCCCCCCGGAGGTTTTTGATTTGAACTTAAAAGTAAAAAGCAAATACATCCGGTTTCTGAAACTTTTGTCAAAGGAGAATGGGAAGATCAAAAAGTATGTAGAAATGCTCGAAGGAGCGGGCGAGTTATCTACAGGCATGGTTGCTGATGTTTTACTTAATTATAAGGATTATGATATCAGGGATAAACGCATCCAACTTTTTATGGCCATACATTATCTGACGTTTAATAAACATTGGAGTATGCTTATGAATTGATCGTTTTATATAAAAAGGTTCCTATCGATGGCAATCAGAAGTGGAATTACATTAATGGCAAATAACTTAAACTCCTATGACCCATTGTGTTTGTCGTAAGAACTTTAATCTTTTTTCGAGTATGAGTTGCCTTTGTAATTGCACCTACTGCTTTGATAAATCCTACTCTAAAAATTGCCTTTTATGCTCAGTAGCTATGCGTGATGAGGGACAGTCATATACTGAATGCACAATTTTTAATCATTTTATTAGGTAAGCCTGTTCTTTCAACGTAAATTGGCAATGTGTTAAATTGTACTTGAATTTTACAAATGAAAGTTACGGATCAAATTAATGACTACTTTGACAGTTTACCAGAAGCGAAGGGCATGGAAATGCGTAAGTTGCATACATTGGTTCTGTCCATTGATCCAGCGGCAAAACTTTGGTTTTTGGATGGAAGGGATGACACCGGGAAAGTGGTGTCCAATCCTAACGTGGGATATGGTGATCTCGCTTTAAAATATGCAGACGGTTCTCAAAAAGCATTCTATAAAGTGGGTATTAGTGCCAACACTACGGGTATTTCCATTTACATTATGGGACTACATGACAGAAAAGCTCTAAATGAAAGGTACGGAAAAACCCTGGGCAAGGCTGCGATTACGGGCTATTGTGTTAAATTTAAACGATTGGACGATTTGAATCCGGATATTCTGAATTCCATGCTAGCCTTTGGTTTGCAGAACCATTAAAAACCTTGATATGAAAAGTGTATTTTTTATATTTGGAATTTTGCTGTACCATAATGCCACAGCCCAAAAAACATCTTTTTCCATAGCTTTCAATTCCGGGCTATTTTCTTTTCATGGAGCATCGGCTGCTTCTGTTTCGCGTATAAATTTTGATGATCCTTCCAATCGGGGCTATACTAATAATCCATACGGTACACAAGGCGGATTGATGTATGGATTTTCGGGGAATATCAGACGCATTTACGGTAATGGCTTAATAGTTGGACTTGATGCTGGCTTTGAGTCCGGTAGCAGCAGGATCCACATCGAAGGTATCAATGGGCACAAGGTTTCTTCCACGTATTATTTTTCAGCTGATGGGACAACCAGGCTGGTTTCTTCCTTTCTCAACTTCTTTCCCCATGGTGGCATTAAGTTGAATTTTTCAAAAGTCAACTTTGATCTGATAGGAGGAATGGATGTGGCTTATTGCCTGAATACCTTAGAAAAAGGAAAAGCACTGGCGGAGGTAGGAGCCAATTTTACCACGTGGGTTGAGCGCAAAACAGTAGGTACGGATTTCAGGCCTCGTATTCAAATTGCCGCCCATTATCAGAAAATGTGTATTTATTTGGGCTATTCACATGGCCTGGTTAATTACCGGGCCGGATATATTGGTGGCGAAAATGAATGTTATTCGAGAATATTTAGAATGGGTATTGGATATCAAATTTTATAGTTCCTATAGGCGGTTTATGTTTTTGTTAGCTGAAACGACATCTATCCGTTTTTTGCTCTGCAATATGATTTTTTTCTCAAATTATTGTGATATTTGAAAAGTAAATAGTGAACGCTTTCAAAAAAAGATCCGCCATGCCCCAGTTTAAAAATTTGTGTTTTGTTAGGAGTGCCATCAACTTGGTATTGTTTTGCTTTGTATTTATTGACCTCACGGCACAAAATGTTCTCATAAGCACTGAAAATTTCCCGAATGAACCCTCCATCGCCATGGATCCCAAAAATCCTGCAAATCTGGTAGCAGGGGCAAACCTCAACAATTATTACATCAGCCAGGACAGTGGCCAAACCTGGACATCCGCCAATCTGTCCTCTTCATTGGGTGTATGGGGAGATCCGGTGATTTCTGTGGATACAGCGGGTGATTTCTATTTTTTCCACCTATCAAATCCACCTTCGGGCAATTGGATTGATCGGATCGTATGCCAAAAAACAACGGATCTCGGTGCTACCTGGTCGGATGGCTCCTACACGGGCTTAAACGGTAACAAAGCGCAGGACAAACACTGGTGTGCGATAGACAGGAGCAACAATTATATGTATTTGACCTGGACACAATTTGATAATTATGGAAGTGCCAATCCGGCAGATAGCAGTGTCATTTTCTTTTCCAGATCTGTTGATGCGGGTAATAGTTGGTCATCTCCTTTGAGAATCAACCACAAAGCCGGTGATTGCATAGATGAAGACAATACGGTAGAAGGTGCTGTACCCGCCGTAGGACCCAATGGAGAAATCTATGTATGTTGGGCCGGACCCAATGGAATTGTTTTCAATAAGTCGGTTGATTACGGAGCCAGCTGGATGCCGAAAGAGACTGTCGTCGCAGATATGCCGGGAGGATGGGATTATTCCGTACCCGGCATATTCAGGGCCAATGGCTTGCCCATCACCGCCTGTGATGTGAGCAATGGTCCCAATCGGGGGACCATCTATGTAAATTGGACAGACCAGCGCAATGGAGCAAGCGATACAGATGTGTGGTTGGCCAAATCTGAAGATGGGGGACTTAGCTGGTCGGCGCCCATCAAAGTCAATGATGACGAAAGCCAACGTCATCAGTTTTTTACGTGGATGGCCATTGATCAAATCAAGGGTTATCTTTATTTTGTGTTTTACGATCGAAGGAATCATGAGGGAGATGCTACCGATGTTTATATGGCACTCTCTACTGATGGAGGACAGACTTTTATCAATCGTAAGATCAGTGAAGAACCATTTATCCCCAATAAGGATATTTTTTTTGGTGACTATACCAATTTGACCGTGCACAACGCTATCGTGCGTCCCATCTGGACCCGGCTTCACAATGGGGAGTTGAGCATTTGGACCCATCTGATGGGTGAGGCTGACTTTTTTACATCATCGGTAGATGAGCAGCAAAACGTTATACAGGATGTAAGTCTGAATAATTTTCCCAATCCGTCTGAATATGTTTCGTATGTTTCTTTTAAGCTGCATCAAAAAGCAGTTGTAAATCTGTACATACAGGATATCAATGGACGAATGTTGGCACGCGTACTAAATAACGAGACCAGGGGCTATGGCAAATACCTAGATAAAATTGATCTGTCTGATTATGCATTGACAAAGGGTATCTATTATTTAATATTGGAAGTGGATGGCATGGTCAAGGCAAATAAAATGGTAAAAATTTGATAAAATCCATTTAGTCCCCTTTTTACAATGCGTATAAGGGAAGTTATTTATGAGAAATTTTGTTATTAATTTTAAGGATGGAAGTTTTAAGCAAGCAATACAAAGACTATTTTTTCACCACAGACCCTTCCAAAATGGATGTGACCGCCATCCATGAGTTTTTGTCCAATCATTCCGGTTGGAGCAACCATATTCCGATTGCAAGGGTGCAAAAATCGATTGAGCATTCCCTCAATTTTGGAATTTTTCATGAGGAACGACAGATCGGTTTTGCGAGGGTGATATCTGATTTTGCCACCATTGCCTATCTGGGTGATGTATTTATTTTGGATGCCTATAGGGGCAAGGGGCTTTCAAAGCAGCTAATGGACATGATCATGCTGCATCCCGAACTCCAGGGTCTAAGGAGGTGGATCTTACTGACATCAACAGCAGACTGGCTCTACGAAAAGTATGGCTTTGTAAAATTGCCCAGTCCGGAGTTGTATATGGAGAAGTATGATCCATTTGTGTATTTATCTCCGAAATAGTTAAGAATGGCAGTTTTAATCCATTGAACATTATCTTAGAATTTATATGAAAAATTCGTTGAAACAAATTATAAGTTTATTCATCTTTCTTTCAGTATTTGCTGCTTGCTCTGTCAAAATAAATAAGGCATTTGATTATCATCGGTTCATCCATGCTGCAGATATTCAAAATGATATCAACCAGTTGAAAAATAATTTGGAATCCAGGCATTTTGATATCAATTGGGAAGGAAAAAAAGAAAAGATTTTTACTTCGCTTGACGAAATTGCCAATATCGATATTCCAATTACAATTGACTCTTTCGAACGGAGACTAGGAAATATTTTAAATTACATTGATGATGGTCACTCCAGGGTTATCCATCAAAAACATTTAGTTCAAAGTCATCAGAACCCTTTTGGAGTCAATTGTATTTCTGACTCTGTAATTTATCTGAGGATTGGCAATTTTGTTAACTACGATTTATTATTGCCAACTTTAGATGAATTTCTGATCCTGCAAAGACAACATCCGCAGTCTGCCATTATTATTGATATCAGGAACAATCGGGGCGGTGAGATTCAAATTGTAAATGCTGTTTTGTCTTATTTTCTTCCGGGACATACCAAAATATTTGAAAAAGTCGAAGTACGGCCTACTTCCTTTTTTACCAGAATAACGGATATATTTGGGGGCAATAAATTAAGACAGACTTTTTCGAAGTATACCTCCAACAAAAAAATATCAGGCTTCCCCAAGATTGTGGTGTGGATCAATCAAAACATTGCATCCGGTAGCATGCTGTTTTCGTATCATATGCAAAAAAATGGTGCCCGGATCGCAGGTAAACAACCAAAAGGCGTTTATAATACATTTGGCAATGCCAAATTATATAAACTCCCCAAATCTAAGTTAATTTATACGTTGTCTAGTTTGAGGGTTTTTCTTGATACTCAAATTCCGACCAGGATGGAGGATATGCTGGTGCCCGACCATGAAGTGGATACAAAGTTAAATTTGACCGAATTACTGACATTATTGAATTTCACTACTAATCAACAGAAATAAGGTCAGACATAGCGATAGATCTACAACTGTGAATTTGATTTTTATTACCCTTTTAAGTATAAATTGCAGCAAGCACAGTGTAGGTTTCTTTTTGAAATTAAGCACTGGTGTTTTTAAACTCCTTCCATGGCTTGTAAATTGGTTTTAGCTAAAAATTCAGCGCAAAAATTCAGTTGGCCATTGGCATACATGTCATCATTGAAGGGATTTATTGGATATTTCTATTTAAGATTGGCTGGCGATTGTCTTCGCTATTGCTTTGGTAATAAACCTGGAGTTAATCAATAACTCCAATGAAACCATGACCGATTTTATTTATCCCGGAAAGCATGACAAAATAAAGAAAATGTATAACCCGGCCACCACCGCTATACTTATAGAGGCGGTCACAGCGTTTATTATAGAATTGTTGGCCTTTGTTCAAAAATTGTCTTTGTTTTTATAATTCTTTTTTAATTTTACTTATTAGTTAATATTTCCCCAGATTTTGAATATTTAATTCTACCAGATATGAAAAAAACATTCCTTTTTTATGTTTTAGTATTTACTTCTGCTGCTGTTATGGCTCAAAGCCTGCCTGCTGTCTATAAAACCAATGTTCGGCTTGCAGATTCATTGTACAATGCAGGTGATTACCTCAATTCTGGCAAGACTTATGCACTGGCATTTGAAGCCAATGGATGGAAAGCAACTTCCAATGACAGGTACAATGCAGCCTGTGCGTGGGCCTTAGCCGGCGTAGCTGATAGTGCATTTTTTCAATTGGAAAGAATAGCACAAAAAATGAACTACAAAAACTATGGTCACATTACCACAGATCCTGACCTTACATCGCTCCATTCCGACCCAAGATGGGCTCCCCTGATTGAAATGGTTTTGAAAAATAAAGAAAAGGCTGAGGCAAATTTAAATAAGCCACTGGCTGCGAAATTGGATAGTATATACATCGACGATCAAAAGTATCGACAGCAAATTGGAGATATTGAAAAAAAATATGGCTGGGAGTCAAAGGAGATGAAAGATCACTGGAATATTATAAAAGAGAAGGATTCTATCAACTTGATTCATGTCACCCGTATTTTGGACCAATACGGTTGGCTGGGTGCCGATGTGGTGGGTGATCAGGGCAATTCGACGCTTTTTTTAGTCATCCAGCATTCGGATCAGGTAACCCAGGAAAAGTACCTTCCGATGATGCGCGATGCAGTAAAGAATGGAAGGGCCAGAGGAAGTAGTTTGGCCTTGTTGGAAGATAGAGTAGCCTTGGGGCAAGGGAAAAAACAAATCTATGGGAGCCAGATTGGCCGTGATCCTGTTACCAATTTGTATTATGTTTCACCACTCGAAGATCCGGACAATGTAGATAAAAGGAGGTCCGAAGTAGGACTGGGGCCATTGACAGATTATGTGAGCAGGTGGAATATAAAGTGGGACGTTGAGCAATACAAAAAGGACTTGCCGATGTTGGAGAAAATAAAGTAAGGGCCTGTTCAGCCCATTATAAAAAAGTCTGCTTTTATAACTCATAAATGGTGGCCTGATAAGGTTCCAGTACTACAGTGTCTTTATTTTGTTCTGACAGTGGATAATTGTTGATCAGTGTTTTTTTAATCGACTTGATTTCCGGGAGCTGAATGGAGGCTTTTTCAGCAGTAAAGTTTAAAAGGACAAGCAGCTTTTGTCCCTTGTACGTTCGGGTGTAGGCATAAATCTGTGGGTGGTCTTTTGCCAACAATTGGTATTTGCCGTAGATCAGGGTAGGGGTACTTTTTCTCAAAGTCACCATACTTTTAAAATGCTGTAATACGGATGTCGGATCTTTTTGTTGTATGGCCACATTCACTACTTTGTGGTTGGCATTGGATGGAAGCCAGGGGGTGTAGGTGGAAAAACCTCCGTGGGCATCGGTATTCCATTGCATAGGAGTGCGACCGTTATCCCGTGACTCGAACCGAAGTTTTTTCATGAAGAAGTCCATGTCTTCTTTTTTGGCTTTGGCCTTTTTATAACCATTGATGGCGGCAATGTCTTTGAAATCTTCGATGCCCCGGAAGGTAGTATTGGTCATGCCCAGTTCATCGCCGTAATAACAGTAGGGTGTACCCCGCATGCTTAGAATAAATGTATTGAGCATCTTGGTAGAAGCTTCTCTGAATTCAGCCTTGTCGTTGCCAAAGCGGCTTACCATTCTGGCCTGGTCGTGATTGGCCAGGAAAATAGAAATCCAACCCTTTTGTGCAAAGGCGCTGTCCCATTGGGTGAAAACCTTTTTAAACCGACTCAGTTCATAGCCTCCGTATCGGGCAATATCAACCCCTTCAAAAGCATAGGCCATGTTGAGTTCCTTGCGGTCTGCATCGACCAGGTCGTGGGCTTCTTCGAAATTTCGGCCCGCTCCTTCTGCCACGCTCATCACCTTGTATTGGCTGAATACCTGCGCGTGCATTTCTTTCAGATAGTCGTGGATGCCGGGCTGCATGGCATAGTATTCAATGAAATTCTTTTCGTAGCCCTTGGGGAAAGCCGGATAGGTGGTGTCTTTGGCCGCAAACTGAAAGGCATCCAATCGAAATCCATCGACACCTTTGTCGGCCCAAAATTTCATAATATCGTAAACCTCTTGCCTTAGTTTGGGATTACTCCAGTTGAGATCCGGTTGTTTTTGAGAGAAGTAGTGCAGGTAGTAAGCCTGGGTAGTAGAGTCGTACTTCCATGCATCGCCCTTTTCATCAAAAAGACTGTAGCGGTAGTTGGGTTTTCCCTTTTCTGCCGGCCACCAGTGGTAGTAAGATCGGTAGGGATTGTTGCGCGAACTTTTGGATTTTTTGAACCACTCGTGTTCATCGCTGCTGTGGTTTACCACGATGTCCATAATGAGTTTTAGACCCCGGTCATGCATGCCTTTGAGCAGCAGGTCAAAGTCTTTCATGGTGCCAAAGTCCTTCATGATGTTTCGGTAATCGCTCACATCGTAACCGTTATCATCATTGGGAGAAGAATAAATGGGATTGAGCCAAACCGCCGTCACGCCCAGGTCTTGAATGTAATCCAGGTTTTCTATAATCCCTTTTAAATCGCCGATGCCATCACCATTGGTATCTTTAAAACTGCGCGGATAAATTTGGTAGACGATTTCTTCTTTCCACCATTCGTGGCTATGAGTGTCTGTACTATATTTGCCAGTGTCATCAGCGTTGCATGACAAAAGCAAGGATAATAAAGCCAGGATGAAGAGTGATTTGCAATGCATTATTATTTTCTTTGTGTTAGATTTAAAATACATTCTGTTAAATACAATTTGAAGAAACTTTTTAGCAGAATAATGTCAAAGCTAAGGGGTTTACAGGAAGAAAAAAATGAAATGACAAATTCTATTTTGTTGAAATAAATGAAATAATAATCAAAATATTATTTGGTTTTGAGTTTATTTATTTTAGAGTGATAAAATTAAATATGGTTTTACTCGTATTTTCTTATTGAACATCAAAATTAATTGCCATGCTAATTGAAAAAAAACACCAGTAAATGAAAACCGAATTACAGCAGCTCATAGATGAATGCGAAGCGGAAGCTGATTTATTGCAGAGGGAACTCAATAAATGTCTGGATGATTTCGACTACAAAGGTGCTTATAAGTTTCAAAAGTGTCTGGGCCTGGTGAAATCTAAGCTAGGTGTTTTGAGGCAGTTGGAGAATCCATATGCTGTTTCGCTAAAAAAGAAACAAAGAGAAATTGATTTTTTGATAAAACACACGACAGACCTCAAACAAAAATACCCTCATTATTATGCAGAATCATTAGAAGCAAAGTACCTATTAAAATGGAAAGCCCTTGATGCAGCCAGAGCAGAACTTGAAAGCAAGCCAATGCCATTTCACGTAGATGGCGAAGTACTTATCAACATGTTTGAAAGCATGGCAGCTAATGACATACAACGGTTTACTTTAGCGTTGGAAAGACCCAACACCCACATCTGTTTTAGTAAGCAAGACAGCGGGCTTAAGATAGCAGTAAAGGTAGCAGTTGATGAAGATAGTAGAGTGGATTTATTTCGAAATAAATGGAGTGGTTTAAAGGGCATGGGCTTTACCCCCACAGAAGATGGGGCTGTGCTTATGCTCTCCGCCTTTGACCAAACCATAATACCCAGTATTCTTGAAATTCTGTCCAGGCTCTTATATGACGTTTTGGGAATGGCCGGAGGGAAGAAAGCGAGGATTTGGATGGATGATTAAATTTTCATTTTCTTAGCAAATGTGTCAAGCATTCCAAATATTATTTTGAAAACCAATATTAGAAACCGATTCAACCAATCGTAATTTGGTTATTTCTTTAAAAGCATTAAATTTACTGTGCATTCTAAAAGTTCCAGCACTTGAAAGTTTTCAACCTCCACTACCGCATTCTGCAACAACCCTCGTCAGTGATTACACCCATGCTATCTTCCTTGTCCACAAAAAATGTTATGATGCTGGCTACCGATAAGTGGCCCCGGATGCGACTCGATCAAGGCCTGGTGCCTGGCTCAAAGGGAGGTCATGGTCCTATTCGATACACTGTCTCTGACTACCGTGAAGGGGAGTCGATTACTTTTACCTTTGATATGAGTGGTTTTGATGGCTTTCATCAATTTAAGATTGAAAAGTTGGAGGAAGGAGTTACCAAGCTGAGTCATGTCATTGACATGAAGACTTCCGGTTGGGCAACCCTTAAATGGATATTAGCCATCCGATGGCTGCACGATGCTTTTATTGAAGATGCTTTTGACCGTGTTGAAGGTTACTTTAACCTAACGTTACGTTGCGCTGAGTGGACCTGGTGGGTAAAGATGCTGCGGTGGTGGATGAGTCGCGGTAAAAAATAGCACAAAAAGCAGACCGGCTTCTGGTTCTGTTGCGCTCAGTGATTATTTATGTCGAGTTTTTACAAACAGGGTGAACACGACATGGCCGAAAATGTCCTATTCTTGACCCCGGCCATATTTATTTTCTAGGTAGCTTTGTGTTGTAAATTTTGATGATGGCTACCAAATTCGTTTTTCTTCTCTTACCTCAGGTTCACATTCTGGATCTTGCGGGTCCTGATCAGGCCATTCATGAGGCTATTGATTTTGGGGCCGATTTTGAAATAGAGTATTGTGGCAATGCACAGTCTATTGTTACCACCAGTGGCTTGCCTTTAGGTAAGGTAATACACTTTTCAAAAGTAAGGATGAAACCGGGCGACTTTCTCATTATTCCAGGTTGCTCTTACCAATACCTGGCATCGCAGGAATTTTTAAATCAAAAAGATTTGTTTCAATGGTTGCGCAAAATTCACGAAGAGGGCATCTCTTTGGTAAGCATCTGCATGGGAGCTTTTGTGCTGGCCGAATCTGGCTTGATCAATGGCAGACAATGTACCACACACTTTAAAAAGACCAATGCCCTGCAAAAAAAGTATCCAGCTTTAAAGGTAATGGAAAATATTCTTTTTACCGACCACGAAAACATCTACACCAGTGCGGGCATCGCTTCGGGAATCGATCTGGCCCTTCACATCATAGAAAAATTAAAGGGCAGTCACTTCGCCCACCGGGTAGCCCGTGAACTGGTAGTGTTCAGCAGACGAAATGCGAATGACAGCCAGGAAAGTGAATTCCTGAAATTCAGAAACCACATCCATTCCGGCATCCATGCGGTCCAGGACTTTATTCTTGAAAATATTGATAAAAAAAACCACTTGCCAGACCTGGCAGATATTGCTGCCATGAGCGAACGAAACTTCACCCGGATTTTTAAAAAAGAAAGCGGGGTTACCGTCAATCAGTATATCAACAGTATCCGAAAGGCAAAGGCCCGGGAGTGGATGAAAAACCTCAATATGTCGAGGGCTGAAGTGGCTGCCAAAGTAGGCCTTCAAAGCGAAAAACAGCTTACCAGAATCTTAGCTAATCCAACATTATGAGACTATGGATTTTCTGGCTGATAGTGCTATGTGCTGTCAGCGGCTCATCATTGGGCCAAAATATAGATACCAGACACCTTGCCCTTCATCTCCGATTTGATTGGCAAAAAAAACAAGCATTGGGTAAAGCGGAGATCACAGCAAGACTGCTCAATGAAGGTGATCGGTTATATCTCGATGCCGGCTACCTTGCCATTCAAACTGTTACACTAAATGGCAGACAACTGGCCTTTACATATAACGGTGGGGATCAGGACAATTCATTAGAGATTATTTTAGACAGGAATTATCTTCCTACAGAATTGTTTACCCTTGTTATTAATTACCATACCACGCACGAAAACAGATCAGACCCGTTCAACCTTGGGGGCAGCTTTGGCAAGGGACTCAGGTTTCAAAATACTACGGCTGTCACACCCAAAAAGAGAAAACAAGTATGGAGCAGCGGAGAGCCTCAAAACAACAAATATTGGTTTCCTTGTAATGAAGACATAGCGGATATCCATACTACTGAGTTCTTTTTAACAGTCGACCCACCCTTAAGGGCCATTGGCAACGGTAAGCTAGTAGAGGTTTCTGAAAACCCAGATCAAAGCAGAACCTTTCATTATTGGGCAGACCAGCCTTTTCCGAATTACCTTGTATCGGTAGTTGTAGCCGAATATGAAGATGTGAGCCAGATGGCAGGAGATAAAATAATCCACAACTTCGGTTATACCGACGAACGTGAGGCGGTTGAAGCCACCGTAGTATTGTTGCCGAAAATGCTGACTTTTATGGAAGCAAAAACCTGCACACCTTATCCGTATGAAAGTTACAGCCAGGTAGTGGTGCAGGATTATCCCTTTCCGGGGGGAGTGGGACAACATGCGGCTACCCTCTTATCAGACAATTATATCGATGATTACGGAGTGCACAAAGATTTTCAATACCTGTGGGATGGGGTAGCTATGCAGGCTTTGGCCAATCAATGGTTTGGTAACCTGCTTATGCCTGCCACATGGAGTGATGTTTGGTTGAACAATGGCTTTGCCCAATATTTTGCAGGACTTTTTACAGAGAGTAGCCACGCTCGTGAAGAATACCTTACCTACTATTATCCTTTTGAAAAATCAAATGTATTGGCAGACTGGGACAATGGAAACAGACATCCCATCAGAGATACGATGATCAAGGATGTATCTGCTTTTGTGAGCGATGGATATTCGAAGTACAGAGCTGCCTTGGTACTGCGTATGTTGCAAAAAGAATTGGGGGATGAAAATTGGTGGAGAGCAGTTTGTGACTTTGTTCAAACCAATGCACATCGACAAGTGACGACAAAAGATTTTCAAAACTCGGTAGAGAAAATTTCAGGTAAGTCTTTTCAATGGTTTTTTGATCAGTGGATCCATAAAACCGGGCTGCCCAGGCTCCTGGTTCAAAAACACTATGACGAAAGAAATAAACAACTGGTATTAAATGTAAGTCAGGTTCAAAACCAGGACGACAACATGGCTTACCCAATGGTTAGCTATTTTGAAGGGACTATCTCCATTGAAATCGACAATCGGCTTATAAATGTTTATTTAAAACCCCAGCGTGAAAACCACTTTGTTTTTGACAGTCCAACTTCCCCACAATTTGTGAATTTTAATTTCGAAGATAATTTTTTATGTGAAGTGGAATTTGAACAATCCATGGAAGAATATTTTTATCAATTGGAATATAGCAAGGATGTTTTGGCCCGGCAAAAAGCTATGGATAGACTGGTAACCATGTCCAAAGACAGTACTGCTTCACAGGCTGTAAAGGATCGACTTTGGTTAGCGTTGACCAGAGAGGTGTCATCTGACCAATATTGGAGATATAGATGGTATGCCCTGGGCTCTTTGCAAAAGATAATAGCCCCCCCTTACGAAGAAAGAACGCTAACATTTTTGGAGACGACCATTCATAAAGAAAGTTCATGGATCAAAAGTACAGCCATTCAGATACTTAGCAAATCAAAGGAAAGCAGGTTCAAAGATATTTATAAGCGTGCCTTTCATGACCCAAGTGACCGGGTGATCAATGCAGCAGCCATCGCGTTGGGAAAAACCAAATGTGAGGAAGCGTATGATGAATTGATGAAACTGGAAAGCCAGCCCTCGTGGAAAAATCAGAATCGCATCAGTGCACTGAATGGTTTGCAACAATTGGGCGATCATAGGGCTGTAGACTATATTCTGTCTTGTATCAAAGACAATACCTCGCCCAGATGGTACCTAGCTACTCCGGTATGGGACTATCCGTTTGCGGCTGTCAATGCTCTGGTAGCTTTGGGTAAGGCTGATCTTGCTTACAGCATTCTCTGGGAGCGTTTGCAAGGAGCATTAAATGACTGTGATATCAATGATGTTTTTCAACAGCTGCAATTGATCAATCTTTTAAAGGATGAACGTGCCGCAGAGGTATATGGCCTGCTTAAAGAAAAATACAAAGAGGATGCTTTTATTTTGGAGGCAGTAAACCAGTACGAAGGTATCTATCTGGAGGGAATAAAAAAATAAAAGAAATGCAAGCCTATAAGGAACGCCCCATTCGACTAACAGAGGTATTTAAGCATAAGGAATGGCAGATCAAATTGTACAGCATTTCCATCCACAATGAAAGGGTTGCTGATAAAAATATAACCTTGGCAAAATCCAGATTGGATGAGTGGTTGGAAAATAGTAAACGGTATGACCTGGAAATCTATCAAATAGCTACCCTGATTTTACATGAAGGAAAAGAAGGTTGTTTTGCCATCATTTGTTGGTGGATCGATGAAAATATGTTGCAGCTCTTTGTTTATTTAAAACCGGATGGCTCAGAAGATTTCGTCCTTTTTTCCGATAAAGGCATGGTGTCTTGCGTGTGGGAAATGGCCGTGCTATGGCATGAGCGAAACGCGTGGGTAAAACACATTTTACAATCGACCCATCCTGATTTTGAAGCCTATTTAAAAGATCACATCAACGTAAATGTATAAAACCATTTCAAAAATGAGAAAATCAGACATCAAAAGAATGCCTCCATATTTTGATCGCTACATCGATCTGGCTGAAGAAGTACCCTTGCTTGAAGCCCTTGAATTAAGTTTACATGAGCTACATTCAGTACCCATTTTAAAATGGAAACAGATTGGCGACAAAGTGTATGCACCGGGCAAATGGACACTCAAAGACATACTGCAACATTTTATAGACACCGAAAGGGTTTTTGTTTATAGAATTACTGCCATCGCCAGGGGTGATAAACAGAAATTGAATCCCTATGATGAAGCTGAATTTGCGAAAAATACTGCTGCTCATCATCGGACCCTGGAAGATTTGTTAGATGAACTGATTTTGGTGCGGAGAGGAACCATTGCCATGTTTAAATCTTTTACGGCAGACATGCTTCATCAGCAGGGAAATGGGGTTAAGGGCATGTATTATTGTCCATTGTCACTCGGCTTTATGTTGGCAGGTCACCAACGCTGGCATTTCAATACCATTCAGCAAAAGTATTATCCCTTAATAGAAGTCTGAGTAATGTTGGAAATTAGATCACATTGCGAAAGATGTGGTACCTTTTTGCCTGCTGCAAGTCAGGATGCCATGATCTGTAGTTTTGAATGCACCTATTGCAGGAGTTGTGCAGAAAAAGTGCTGGGAATGAAATGTCCCAACTGCAATGGTACCCTTGAAAAACGCCCTATCAGACCAGCGGAATTGTTGGAAAGGTACCCACCAAAAGCAAATTCAAACTTCATAGATTAACTTCTTTTTGTTTGTAAATGTTAAGGGCAAAATTACCTTTAGCGCGCAGTATTTTAGTATTGCGTCATAATTCAAAAACGGTTGGGTGGATCCCAAGATAACAGATCTTTCATTGTTCTATTTGTAAATACTGGTCTTGAAGTCCAGAATGAGGTCCGTAATACAGACCCCTAACCCATCACAGAGATACTGCAGGTTTGCACCTAAGGTACTGCCTTTTGAGAGCCCGGTAGGTGGAGGAAGGCCTTCTATCAGATTTTCAAAATTTAAGGAGTCAATATGTTCCGTCTCTTTTTACTTTTACTTATACCCCAATCCAAACCCAAACTTAAATAACGGGTTTACACTGTCGTAAGGCATGTCGGGCTTTTGTCCCCTTACCGCTTCCATGGAGGAAGGAAGTTCAAAGGGCAGTTTGCCCGTGGGCTGGGCATTGCCAAACAATACTTCGCACACAGCTTTATCACTGGATCCATAGTCCGCAATCAATGCTCTGGCGTTTTGCGCAATTTCCGGGATGACTGCCGGTCTATCCAAATAAATGTTTACAATAGTGGGTACTTTCTGCAACAATTGTAATATCCTGTCTTTTTCTGAACCCCTGAAATCCAGGTCTCCATGATGGAAGCTGGCTGCAAAAAAGTTTTTGGTTTCTACAGGGTACCACGGGGTATTGATGCGGATGATGGCAAAATCCGCCTGATCCGGTGAGCTCACTACTTTTGCATATTGGGCTACGGTGGCACTGTCTATATTTTCTATATATACTTTGTATTTGTTTTTGGCCAGGGGTAGGGTAGCCTTGTCATTTTTAAGCAAGGTCATGGAAAGCTTTTGTGATTTTTCTCCCAGCGCTTTGGAAGCAGCATCACCTAAAACTTCATTTACTTTTGCCTCTTCTACAAATGGGTTGTCGAACAAGCCCAGCTGAAATTTCTGACGAAGCAATCGTTTGACAGATTCGTTGATTCTGCTCTCCGGGATCTTGCCTTCATTGACCAATTGCACAACCAACTCAGGTCTGTTTTCTCCACCAAACTGATCGCAGCCGGCTTCAATTATTTTTTGGGCTCGTTCTAATGCGCTCAATTTCTCAACGCCCCAGGCGCGGGCTTCCCAAACTACATCTGGTCCCATAGGAACGTCGGTGATCAGTCCCCAATCGGTACATACTACACCGTCATATTTGTATTTTTCTCTCAGCAATTGCGTGATGATGGCTTTGTTGTACGACATGCCTACATTTTCAGGCGTCTGATCCATGGGTACTCCGTAATAGGGCATGATGGCGGCCGTATGCACTTCAAAAGCCGCTTCGAAAGGAATCAGGTGGTAATTGAAGTTGTTGCCCGGGTATACCTGGCCTTTTTGAAATTCGAAGTGCGGGTCGAGGCCTTCTTTTTGCGGCCCGCCGCCGGAGAAGTGCTTGGTCATGCAGGCCACACTTTGCGTACCCAGTTTATCGCCCTGAAAACCAAGGATATAGGCTTTGATCATACGTGCCGACAAACGGGCGTCTTCGCCGAAAGTGCCGCTTACACGAGCCCAGCGAGGCTCGGTAGCCAGGTCGGCCATGTACATGTAACCTTTGCGCAGGCCCACAGCGGCCCATTCTTTGGCAGCAATTTCGGCAAAGCTACGGGTCATTTTGAGGTCGTTCATGGCGGCTAAACCCAGTTCACCCGGCCATCTGGAAAAAACGGTGGTGCCT